>DATKVL010000142.1:0-3591 GCA_035530115.1 Dehalococcoidia bacterium
CTCCCCGTTGGCTGACCATAGGGGCAACGCCCGAGTGGGTATTTTAGCAAGTTCCCTTATTCCTCTCTCTAATTCCGCGGAGACAATACTAGTTAAGCCTCCTACAAATCAGGCATTATGTCCCCAGAATCATTGATTCAAAGCGTAGTTTCTTGAGACGCAGCGGCTCGAAGCTTATCAGTTCAGCTTGCCCGCAGGGCGGGCTGGATAACCCCCGGCAAGAGACATGACAGTTAGCAGTGCAACCCGAAACAGGCTTGAATCTTCCGTCAGCTTGCTTTCGGGCAAAGGGCAGTGGTAATCCCTCGCAGTGCGGGATGCCCGGTGAATCACTTTCCCCGGCGGAAAGTTCCTGGCAGGTAGCATAGGTCATTCCCCTGGCTTCAACCAATTCCTTTACTTTCCGGTGGAAGCCAAGCCTCAAGTCCTTGCGCAGGCGATAGCCTCCGCCTGACCAGTGTGCCTCGTAGATATATTCCTGCTCGAATTTCCTGGCTGCGAGTGGCGACTGGTTGTAGATGACTTTGTATATTCGCTGCCATATGCTTGTACCTTCTTGACCAGCTGATGGAGAGCGCCTCCTCGATAACCTGCCGGTGCTGGCGATGACATGCCTGGCTCCCACCGCAGCGAAGACATCAAGCAACCCCTCTATTTTTTCACACCAGGAATCACCGTAAAGGGCCTGGAATAAATGGACCAGAATGGGGTCGAGGCGAATGACGATGCCTATACCCATGTTAGATAGCTTGCCGGCAGCAGCTACCCTGGCATCGAACGAAGGCGCCCCCGGTGACAAAAGCCCGAGCACCTCAGGAGTCCCTTCGATGGTTATAGCTATAAATTTAGGCTTGTACTCGATAAAGCCAGGCAATTCCAGAAGAAAGGACGGGTCGCCTTTGGTGGTGATGAAAAAGGAGACGCCGTAGTCCATAAGAAGCCGTATCAGTCTTTTGACCTCTCTTTTCAATTCAGGTATGTCCTGGCAGGGGTCGGAGATATTGGACAGGGAAATCGGCGGGCATAAAGTCAGCTTTTTAAGGTCCTTCTCCACCAACTCAGGCAAGTTGTTATAAATCAGGGTATCCTCGGAGTAGTTGGAGTAAATAGCTTCTCTGGCATAGCAATAGATACAATTATGTAGACATTGGTTGGGACCCGCTGGCGTGACATTGATAATCCAGCAGTGGAAGCACTTCCGCTCGGGATGAGAGTAGGGGAAATCGTGGAAAGTCGAGCCTTTCTTGGCTATTAACTTTACTGACACAATCCTATTTTAGCAGTTTAGCCAATTTGCTAACTCGCGAATGAATTCCAGGGACACCATACCAATTAGGCCTGCTACAAATCAGGTATTATGTCTCCAGAATTGTTCATCGGCTGCCCCCAGGCTCCAGGAGCTCGAAGCCACTCTGCTTGTCCTGGATACGCACCACCTTTGCGCCGAGGATTTCATAGAGGATGACTTCTCCGACCAGCCATGTGGTGACGCCATGACGCAGGCATCCAGCCATGGTCTGCCCCGCCCGCCCCAGCGCAGCATGGATATGCAAAGTCGGCTTGCCATCTTCACCGGGGGCGAGTACACCCACTCCCACCACCTCATGCGCTCCATCAATGGGCAGGAGCATGGGCTCTGGCGGTCTTTCTTCCGAACGTCTCGGGCCGACAACGACGTCGCCACCCCCAATTCCGCCCACCAAGATAGCCTGTCCCACAGATACTCGCTTCTCCTCGGCAAAACGCTCGATACATTCGGGCACCACATCCCCATCCTCCAGCCGTATCACAAAAACCCGGCCAATTCGTCCTTCACATGCTTTCATGCTAAACCTCCTTTGCGATTCCAGGGCACAATACTAATTAAGCCTACCACAAACGAGGTACTGTGTCTCTAGAATAGCCCCGCATACCCCCGCCGAGATCCTTCGCTACGCTCAGGATGACAGGGAGAGGGCTCAGGACCTTCACTCACGGATTCAGGCAGGCAAGTTCGGTTACCAGGAGCTCGAGAGCTAATTTGTCGCTGTATTTGCCAGTTTTGATAGCTAAGTCGGTTTCCAAAAGCTTATCGTAAGCCCGCTTTACGCCCTCAAAATCATACAATTTGGCCTGTCTGAGCGTTTTATCCAAGCCGTAGCTTGATTTCAGCCCCAACCTGTCCTGAATCTGCAGGCGGGACAACCCTTTCCCCAAATCTCTGGCTTGAGCTATTAAGCGGAATTGCCTGGTAATCATAACCAGGATATAGGTTGGTGCCATACCCTCATGATATAGCCGATGAAGTATCCGTTGGGCTAACTCGGTTCGACCTTCGGCCACGGCATCCACCAGAGCAAAAATGTTAGCCTCCTGGGCATAACTTACCAGTTGTCTGACATCATTTTCGCTGATAGGGCGCTCCTGGCTATAAAGAAGCAGCTTCTGGATTTCACCATTCATCGCCCATAAGTCTCCACCTATGAGTTCAGCGAGTAAATTCACGGCCTGGGGGGTGATATCGCCGCCCTCTTCCTTGACCCGTTGTTGTATCCAGGCCTTTAAATCCCTGCCTCGCAGCAAGGGGAAAGTTCTTACTTCAGCTAATGGTGAAAGCTTCTTTAATAGAGGATTATGGCCCTTCACCTCCTCATCGACTAGCATCAGCACGGTCGTTTCTGGCATTTGCTTGATGTAAGAAGCCAGGCCTTCCCATTCCCCCAGCCCGTTTCCAGATTTGCCTTTGCCAGACCGCGGCTTGCTTTGTTTTACCTCAAAGCGCCCTAATAAGCCATCAACTATAACCAGGCGATGTGAGGATAAAAAGGGAGCGGCACCACATTTATTTCTAAGTTCACCTAAAATTAGATGTTGACCCTCTAAGTTGGTGGTGCTAGTCTCTACCATCTCCCGATCGCCCAGGCCAGCTTTAATTTCCTTCACAGCTTGATTAAGGGAGAAATCGTCCTGACCATAAAGAATGTAGAGCATTTACCTGGTATTCTATCACAGCACCAGCTTTTCCTGGCAGAAGCTCAAAGCAAAATATGATAGGATATAATCATGAAGGTTGCTATTATCGGGATACCTAAGAGCGGCAAAACGACTATCTTTAATGCCCTGACCAGGGGCAGGGCTGAAGTTGCCGCTTATTCCCCGACCCTGGCTCCCAATACCGGCGTGGCTAAGGTGTCCGATTCCCGACTATCAGTGCTGGAAGGCATATTCCAGCCCAAAAAGACTGTTCCCGCAGAGGTGAGTTACACAGATATTGCCGGTTCCATCAAGGGCTTCGGCAAAGAAGGAGCAGGGGGAGAATTCCTGAACTACCTGACTACTGCCGATGCCTTGCTCCAGGTAGTCCGGGCTTTTGAAGATGACAAGGTCCCTCATCCTGAAGGAACCATAGAGCCGAAACGAGACATAGCCTCCTTAGATTTAGAACTCGCCATTTCCGATTTAGCTATTATGGAGAGAAGGCTTGACAAACTGGAGACAAGCTTAAAAGGAGCTAAAGCAGCAGAGCGGGAGTCCTATTTAAAGGAGCAACTTTTGCTTCAAAAGGTTAAGGCGGAGTTGGAGAAAGATATACCAATAAGAATACAAGGCCTG
>DATKVL010000143.1:0-14715 GCA_035530115.1 Dehalococcoidia bacterium
GGCTGGAGTGCAGACTGTAGCGGAAGTAGTGGATAAGGTAGTACATCCTGGCTGCAACACTCTGTCCTCAGGTGGTGCTCATGCCGAGTGGAAAGAAGCGGAGCGCTGCCTTGAGTGTGGTGATTGTATGCTGGAGTTTACCGGTGGCCTCTGTCCCATTGCCCGATGTTCCAAGCATCTGCTCAATGGTCCCTGTGGTGGCTCACAAGGTGGTAAATGCGAAGTCGATCCAGATATACCCTGCGTCTGGCAAGAGATTGTCGATCGACTTGCCAAGCTAGGACAGCTTGACAAATTGGAAAGGCTCGTGACACCGAAGAATTGGGGTGTGAGCCTTACATCAGGACCACCAGTAAAGAGGCTTTCCTAAATGTGATTATGAGCGAAACAATTGGAGGCGCAATGAAGACAAAAAGTAACTTAGAACGGGTGTTAGAGTCCAAAATCTTCGCTGTCACAGGCGAACTGGGACCACCACAAAGCGCTGACGCTGAAGTAATTAGGAAAAAGGCAAAGATACTCAAAGGTCACGTAGATGCCGTTAATGTCACCGATGGGCAGACTGCGGTAGTGCGCATGGCATCGTGGGCAGCTTGCCTTATCGGTAAAGAAGAGGGTTTAGACCCTATTGTGCAGATGACCTGTCGCGACCGCAATCGCATCGCCCTTCAAATGGATGTGTTAGGTATAGCAGCACTGGGCATAAATAACATGTTGTGTCTCACAGGCGACCACCAGAAATTCGGTAATCATCCTATGGCCAAAGGTGTTTACGACCTCGATTCTATTCAATTCGTTAATACAGTTAAGAGTATGCGAGATGAGAGAAAGTTCCAGTGTGGCGAAGAGATGGCAGTTGAGCCTCGTCTTTTCATCGGAGCTGCTGCTAATCCCTTCGCTGACCCCTTTGAGTTCAGGGTGGCACGTCTGGCTAAGAAAGTAGCAGCGGGGGCAGATTTTATTCAAACTCAGATTATCTACAATGTGGATAAGTTCGCTGAATGGATGAAGATGGTACGGGACAGAGGATTACATGAGAGGGTAAAGATACTTGCCGGTGTTGCTCCCATAAAGTCAGTGGGTGCCGCAAAATATATGAAGACCAGAGTTCCCGGAATGGATGTGCCTGACAGCGTTGTTGCCCGGCTTCAAGGAGTGCCTAAGGAGCAGGTGTCCGGGGAGGGCATCAAGCTCTGCATTGACATTATCAATCAGGTGCGTGAAATTGAGGGTGTGGCAGGTATTCATCTCATGGCTATCGAGTGGGAGGAAGCAGTGCCTGAGATAGTAGAGGCAGCTGGTCTTTTACCCCGCCCCAAGTTTGCCCCATAATGAAAAACCAACATTATTCATCACATGGTTCCCGGGAGCAGGGTTTTGAGCTTTCCTACAAGCTTGCTTGTGAGCAGTTGTCCAAAATCAGCGATATAGAAGAACAATGCCATAAAAGCGGTGCGCGGTATGTAGGTCCCAAGAAGATAATTGTTGATTATCTAAATCAGCCATATCACATTACCCTTCCTGATGCCGAAATATCGTTGGAGGATAGCAAAGTGGAAGTTCCGATGAAGGACAAAATCCTGATACTTCACTATTTCACTTTGGCAAAGGGCACCCCGTCTACCGGTATATTGATTACCTATAAACAGCTGCCGGGAGGTGTCAGCTATTTTCCGGCATTTTCCCAAAGAGTTATAACACCTTTTGTAAACCACTTTGGAAAAGCCCCCGAGATGCTAATGAAGGCGGCAGCAAAGCTAGGAGGCCGTGAAGCAGACTACGGGGATGTGTCTGTGATCGTCAATGCTTTCAACCATGTACCTATAACCTTAATGTTATGGAAAGGCGATGAGGAGCTTGCTCCCAATGGGAATATATTGTTCGATGCTAATATTTCCGATTACCTCTCCACCGAGGATGTAACTGTGCTTTGTGAAACTATCACTTGGAAGCTAGTCAAAAGCATTCCTTCTAGCTAAGCTAATGACCCCTCCACCATCACTTTGATGCAAAATAAATAATCTCGATGTCTCTGTTTGCGTTAACGCCTTTGTTTATGATATAGTCCAAACCTTAAAGTTACTCTCGGGGACTTAGTTGGTCGGATGTTTTGGAGGCAGTTATCTCAAGACTTAGGCTTTCCCGGTTTAGTTTACTCAGGTCAAGGTAATGTAATGTAACTAGCGTTCTTTAAGGAAGGAACGGGCAATGGCTGAAGATGGCATAATTACATTAAATGTTGATGACAAGGATATAAAAGCCAGGCGGGGGCAGACGATATTGGAGGCTGCCAGAAGCGCAGGAATTTATATTCCCAGTCTTTGCTACTATTCCGGCCTGAAACCTCTACCCCAGATAATCTCTGACGAGGCTTGCCAGCTTTGTATAGTGGAAGCAAATGGTAACCTCGTTCTTTCCTGTGTCACTCTTGTCTCTGAGAAAATGGTAGTTAGGACAAAGACGCCAAAGATACAAGATCTACAGCAAAAAAATCTGCTTGCCATTTTAGTTAGACAACCTACTGATATCTGTTTTGAAAAAAGGGATTGCGAACTTCAAAAAGCCATCGACTATATTGGTTTAAAGGAGATACCTGTCCATGTTCCTAGATCTTTAGCTCCTTTAGAGGATAATCCCTTCTTCGCTCGTGATTCCAGTTTTTGCATTTTATGCAATCGCTGTCTTCGGGTCTGTGACGAGATAAGAGGAGTTGGGGTGATTGAAACTGCCTTTCCCTGTCAGGTAGCTTGTCCGGCCGGCATAGACATTCCTCGCTATATTCGTCTTATTGCAAGAGGAAGACCAAGCACGGCCTTGGCAGTGATAAGGGAGAGGGTTCCTTTTCCTGCTGTATTAGGCAGAGTATGTGCTGCCCCGTGCCAGGAGGAATGCCGACGTGGCCGTGATGTGGATAAAGCATTACACATAAGAATGCTCAAGCGCTTTGCCGCTGATAAGGGTGATGATAGCTGGAAGAAGCAGGTAAATTTTCTTCCAGCGACCGGCAAAAGCATAGCAATAGTGGGGGCAGGGCCGGCTGGGCTCACTTGTGCTTATTATCTGGCTAAATTGGGACACAGGGTAACCGTATTCGAAGCTCTTTCGGAGCCAGGTGGAATGATGAGAGTAGGAATTCCTGAATATCGCCTCCCACGGAACATACTCCGCGATGAAATTCGAGAAATTGAAATGGCGGGTGTGGAAATCAGATTGAACACTCGAATTGAATCCTTGGATTCCCTTTTTGAGCAAGGATACCAGGCGGTTTTTCTTGCAATCGGTGCCCATGAAGAGATGGCTTTAGACATTAAGGGAGAGAACTTGCTCGGGGTAATCGGCTGTGTGGAATTCCTTCGACGGTTCAACCTTGGAGAGAGGATGGAGATAGGAAATAGAGTAGGGGTGATTGGCGGGGGAAACGTTGCTATTGATTCTGCCCGTGCTGCTTTGCGGCTAGGTGCTAAGATGGTAACCATTTTTTACCGCAGGACAAAGAGCGAGATGCCGGCTCAAACAGAAGAGGTAGAACAAGCGTTGGAGGAAGGAATTGAGATTGTTTTTTTGGTTGCCCCCTCAAGGATTCATAGGGGAAGCGGTAACTTAAAAATGGAGTTGGTACGCATGGAATTAGGGGAACCTGATTCTAGTGGCAGACGCCGCCCCATCCCTGTTAAGGGAAGCAAGTTTGTTGCTGGACTTGATACTTTGATTGCTGCCATCGGCGAACGACCAGATGTCCCAGCGGGCTTTCAGGTCGAAGTAGTACGAGGAAATGTATTGAAGGTCAATGAAGACCTGAGCACGAGTCGAGAGGGCGTTTTTGCTGGTGGCGACTGTGTGAGCGGGCCGGCCTTGGTCATCAATGCTATTGCAGCGGGGAGAAAGGCAGCTCAATCTATCGACCGCCATCTTGGCGGCAAGGGAGATATTACAGAGCATCTTGTGCTTGCTGAGGAAGGAATAACTTGGTTGAAAGATGTAACTCAGGGAGAGAGACTGGCTAAGCTATCCTACCTTCCACCTGAAACACGGGTTAAGGGTCTTGCCGAGGTGGAGTATGGTATAACTTGGGAGATGGCGGTTGCCGAAGCTCAACGCTGCCTCCAGTGTAATGTCATTGCTCCCTTGGAAGGGCGAACGCTTCGCGAGGTTGGCTGCAAGTTCTGCGGTGCCTGCGTTGATTCCTGTCCCACAGGTGCCCTCGCTGATTTGGCCACCCGCGGGATTGCCAAGCCCGACCGTGTAGTTACTACAATTTGTCCCTATTGTGGTGTCGGCTGTCAACTCAAACTCGAGGTCAAGGATGAAAGGATAATAGCTTCCATCCCCGATCCAGATGGCGCAGCTAATCATGGGCAGGCATGCGTCAAAGGTCGCTTCGGTATCGCCGAGTTCGTCCATCACCCTGAAAGGTTGACCTCTCCCTTGATAAGAAAGAATGGAGAGTTGAAAGAGGCATCCTGGGACGAAGCACTGGAGCTGGTGGCGAAAGAACTGAAGCGCTATACACCACAGGAAGTAGGGGTAATTACCTCAGCCAAGTGCACCAATGAAGAGAATTATGTCATGCAGAAATTCGCCCGGGCAGTTTTGGGCACCAACAATGTTGACCATTGTGCCCGACTATGTCATGCCCCCACTGTGGCTGGCCTGGTGCAGAGCTTTGGCAGTGGAGCAATGACCAATTCCATCAGTGAAATTGGCGACGCCGCCTGTATTTTGGCTATTGGCACCAATACTACAGAAACCCATCCTGTGATTGGGCTTGAGGTGAAAAGAGCAGTAAATAATGGAGGGAAGCTCATTGTAGCTAACCCCCGTGAGATTGACCTCTGCCGCTTCGCCAGCCTCTGGCTTCAGCATGACCCCGGCACAGATGTCGCCCTGCTCATGGGGATGATGAGGGTTATAGTGGATGAAGGACTGCTTGACTCGGCCTTTATTAAAGATAGATGTGAGAACTTCGAAGCTTTCAAGGAATCCATAAGAGATTTTGACCTTGATTTTGTTGAGCGGGTCACTAAGGTACCGCGAGACAAGATAGTGGAAGCTGCTCGTATATTTGCCACCAATAGTCCTGCCACCATCCTCTATGCCATGGGTATTACCCAGCATTCCCATGGCACTGACAACGTGCTGGCTACCGCCAACCTGGCAATGCTCACCGGGAACATGGGCAAGCCCTCAACCGGGGTCAATCCACTCAGAGGTCAGAACAATGTGCAGGGTGCCTGCGATATGGGTGCCTTACCTAACGTCTACCCTGGCTATCAGGCAGTAAGCAATCCAGCTATTAGAGAAAAGTTCGAAACTGCCTGGGGGTGCTCATTACCCCCGTCCCTTAAAGATAAGTTTGGGATTACCTGGGCATGCTCATTACCATTATCTCCCGGGTTGACCTTGGTCGAGATACTTGAAGCCGCCTACCGCAAAGAGATAAAGGCGCTATATCTGGTTGGTGAGAATCCAGCATTAAGCGACCCTGATGTCCAGCATGTCCGGGAAGCGCTGGCTCGGCTTGATTTCTTTGTGGTTCAGGATATATTTCTTTCTGAGACAGCAAAGCTTGCACATGTTGTCCTGCCGGCGGCAAGCTTTGCAGAAAAGGATGGCACCTTCACTAACACTGACCGCCGGGTGCAGCGAGTAAGAAAAGTTATCGAGCCCATCGGCGATTCCAAGCCTGATTGGTGGATCATTTGTCAGGTAGCCCAAAGGTTAGAAGCCAAAGGCTTTGACTATAGCCACTCGTCTGACATAATGGAAGAAATTCGCAATCTTACTCCTAGCTATGGTGGGATAAGTTACCAGAGATTAGAGAATGGTGGACTCCAGTGGCCCTGTCCTCTCGATGACCATCCAGGCACGCCGATATTACACACGAATATTTTCGTCAGGGGAAAAGGTAGATTCGTCCCACTAAAATACATTCCTCCGGGGGAGATGCCAGATGAAAATTACCCCCTGATTCTCACCACAGGGCGCAGCTTGTATCATTTCCATACTGGAACGATGACCCGCAAGGTAGCTGGACTTAACATTATAGAGCCTGAAGGTGTAGTGGAAATCAGCCCCCAGGATGCTTCGCAACTCGGCATAGTTCAAGGTGACAAGGTTAAAATCAGCTCCCGGCGCGGTGAAGTCACCGCTAAAGCTAAAGTAACTGGGGCATTGCCCACAGGAGTGGTGTTTATGACTTTCCATTTCGCCGAAAGTGCTGCCAATATCCTCACCAATCCCAAGCTCGATCCGGTATCCAAAATTCCCGAGCTCAAGGTCTCGGCAGTGAAAGTGGAGAAACTCTAAGCGCTTTACAGGAAATAGCTTGTGGTGAGCCAACGCCCCAAGCGTAGCGAAAGGGAAGCAACCTCCTCAGTTGCTCTAACTGTCGCTCTGATTATAAAGCTTTGTTGGCGCTTTGACTATTATTTTGGTTCCCTTACCTATTTGGGAATCAACTTCAAGTTCCCCATCTATTAACCGGGCTCGTTCCGCCATGCCGGTAAGCCCCGACTTACCTTGACCGGCAAAATCACTTAGCTGCTGGGGAAGCTCAAAACCCTTGCCGTTATCGCTAATGGTCACCTTGACTTCAGCTCCCTGGCACTCCACCGTAATGCTGGCTTCAGATGCTCCGGAATGTCGGTGAACATTATTTAAGGCTTCCTGAACAATGCGGAACAAAACCAGTTGTATTTCTGGGGCCAGTGATGGAATGGTACCAATTCTGACCTGAACTTCAATCCCTGCAAGGTTGTTTACTTCCTGAGCCAGCCATTTGATGGCTGGCACCAAACCCAAATCATCCAGAATGCTTGGCCTCAGAGCCTGGGCATAGCGCTTGATGCCCTGGTAGGTTTGTTTAGACAGTTCATACAGTTTCTCCAACTCGTTTCTTAACTCCTGAGGTAAATAATTATCAGCTTTAGAGGCAACGTTGTCTACCCCATGCGTTAAAAGCAATATTTGCTGAGAGGTATCGTCATGGAGCTCACGAGCAAGGCGCTTACGTTCTTCTTCCTGAGCCTGTAAAACTTGCCTGAGGTAGAATTGCAGATTATCCTGTAATCTTCTCTCCTCAGTTATATCACGAGCTAAATTTTGAAAAGCTTGAGGCTTGCCATCGCTAACAATAAGACGGGTGGCTAATTGTATGATTGCTTCAGAACCATCTTTTTTAATTAATCTCTGCTCATAGCGATGTTCCATAGCTTCGCCTCTCACTAGCCTTTCTCTCACCTGTCTCGCTAAAGGCAGTACCTCTGGGCTAAGAAACTCGCGGACATTCTTGTCAATTAACTCAGAAACTGAATAGCCGGTGAGTTTTTCACAGGCTTTATTAGCCAAAGTGATATTGCCCTCTATATCGTGAATCCAGATAGCATCGCTGGCATTAGCAAATAACTCTTCATACTTTTGCTGCGCCAATTCCACATCCTTCATAGTCTTTTCTAATTTCTCTTGTTGCCGTTTATTTTGATGGTAGGCTGCCATAAGTGTAATCACCAAAGCGCCAATAGCAAGGCTAGTGATACTTTCCAGGAGCGCGTCTCTGAAACTGGGGGAAATCAAAAAGGTGCGAAGTAACATTGCCACAGCGCTTGATAGCCATAGTACGGCGCCGCCGATTATCCCCAGTGTCCAGCCCGCATATAACACCAACAAGAGATAAATAAGTCGCTCCAAACTGTGCCGTGAAAGCTCTAGAGCTGCAGGCATCGAGATCTCGCCCAAGAAAGGTATTTGAAATAGGAGCTGGGTAAAATGAGATATGGTTAGGAAAACGAATAAGACGATTATAATCCAGAGGTGTGGGTTTTTTAACCCCGGAACTTGTCCTCGGTATTCTCTAAGGTAACTAATCCCCATTGTAATCCTTTGACTATTGCCTCGCTGCGTGAGGCAACATTCAATTTATTGAAAACACTGGTCAAGTGAGCTTTAACAGTGCGCTGGCTGAGAAACAATTCTTCTGCTACCTCTTTATTGCTCATCCCCAGTGCGACCAATCTGAGCACCTCTGATTCCCGCTCGCTAAGCAATCCTTGGGCTTTATTTTTCTTAACCAGTGTCACCGTAGCGCGCTTCAGCAATCTAGCAATAATATTAGGGTGGAGTACCGATTCACCTGCCATTATGGCTCTAATAGCGCCGACCAAATCACGCCCTCTGGCGCTTTTCAAGAGGTACCCTGCAGCTCCAGCGTCAAGCAATCCCAGTACATACTCTTCATCATCATAAGCAGTGAGGATCAAAATGGCTGTGTCAGGAGCAATCTCTTTGATCTTTCTGGTGGCTTCAATTCCATTGACTTTGGGCATAACGATGTCCATCACCACCACATTAGGTTTTAGCTCTGAGGCGAGCTTGACTGCTTCCTCACCATCACTGGCCTCAGCGACAACATTCATGTCTTCCTCGACATCCAGTGCTCGATGTAAAGCCTCGCGCACCAAAGGATGGTCGTCAACAATCAAGACGGTTAATTTATCTTTCTTTGCCAATTTCTCAGATTTCTGAAGCCATTATAAAGCTTATATGCCCTTTAGGGCAAGTTGACTGTGCTTTTAGATATAACCAAAGTGCTATTGCAAGTTGCAACCTATGGACGATGGCAGGCAATCAGGCAAGTGTTAGACTTATTGTGAAATGGAAAAGAAAGGAGAGGTGAAAATGACTACGCGGCTTCCAGTAACAGGAGAAAAGGTTGAGACACAGATAGTGCCAAGAAAAGGGGAGTTGTTCGCTGTTCTCAAGAGAGCAGCCAGCGAATCAGAATTCTTGGCGCGATTAGCCGATGACCCGCACGAGGCTCTCAAGGAGTATTACTCTTTGACTAGCGAGGAGAGAGCAGCCTTAGCCAGCGGCGACATCAAGAAAATAGAGTCTTGGGTGGGCAAGCTAGACAAAGAACTGGCTACCTGGCTATGGTGTCGGCTGTCACAAGAAAAATATTAATTAGTGAGGCATGAAATGGCGAATCCTTCAATAGCGCAAGACACCCAGGTGCTTCCACGGGAGCAAGAAGAGACTAATGAGAAGCGCCTAAACGAGATTCTATCCTCCTATCAGGGTAAGAAAGAGGAGCTTATTCCCATCTTGCAGCAAGTCCAGCAGGCTTTTGGTTATCTGCCAGAGCCGATGATGAAAAAGATAGCCAAATTCCTCCAGCTGCCAGAAAGCACCGTATTTGGGGTAGGTACATTCTATGCCCAATTTAAACTTGTTCCAACAGGGAGAAATATCGTCAGGGTATGCCGAGGAACTGCCTGCCATGTGCGTGGCAGCGCACAAATCCTTGGCGAGGTAGAAAGGCAATTAGGCATTAAGGCAGGTGAAACTACGCCAGATCTGGAATATTCACTAGAGACGATAGCCTGCTTTGGTTCGTGCGCATTGGCGCCAGTTGTGGTTACCAACGGCAAGGTGCATGGGAGAATGACAACTCCCAAGGCAAGGGAGATACTAAAGAAGGGGGCGCGTTAATGAACTTCGAAGAAATCAAAAACCAAGCTATTGTGCAATGGAAAGCACTGCAGCAAAGCGAGAAGACTCGTATTTTGATTGGCATGGGAACTTGTGGGCGAGCGGCTGGTGCTGACGATATACTTGATGTTCTTAACCGAGAGCTAGCCCAGCAGCATATTCAAGCTGATATTGTTCCAGTTGGTTGCATTGGTCTTTGTTACGCAGAGCCCTTGATTGAAGTAATCAAACCAGGCATGCCCAGTGTCTTCTATGGCAATCTCACCACCGAACTCATATCTGAGATCATTAAGGATTACCTGATTAACGACAATCCTCGTTCTGACTTGGCTCTTGGCATTCGAGGCGAAGGGACGTTAGAGGGTATTCCCAATTTCTTTGACTTGCCAGTGCTCAAGCCCCAAGTCCGTATCTCCTTGCGCAATTGTGGAAACATCGATCCAGAAAATATCAACCACTATATTGCTAATGGAGGCTATGAAGGTCTGGCTAAGGCGCTTAGAATGGAACCCCAGGAAGTAATCGATGAGGTGAAGAAATCGGGATTGAGGGGTCGTGGGGGGGCCGGTTTTCCCACTGGAGCTAAATGGCAGTTCTGCCACGATGCTCCTGGCGATATCAAATATATAATATGCAATGCTGACGAGGGAGACCCCGGGGCATTCATGGATCGAGCACTTCTTGAGAGCGACCCTCATACTGTATTGGAGGGAATGCTTATTGGTGCTTATGGTATTGGTGCGAGTGAAGGCTATATTTATATTAGAGCTGAGTATCCGCTAGCGATCCAGAGATTACGGACTGCTATCAAAAAAATGGAGGAATATGGGTTGATAGGTGATGATATTATGGGCTCTGGCTTTAGATTCCATATAAAAATAAAGGAAGGGGCTGGGGCCTTTGTCTGCGGTGAAGAGACTGCATTGATGGCTTCTATTGAAGGCAGCCGTGGGATGCCCCGTTCCCGACCCCCGTTCCCTGCCCAGTCTGGCCTATGGGGGAAACCAACAAGTATCAATAATGTGGAGACTTGGGGCAATGTCTCAGCTATCCTCGCGAAAGGCGCCGAATGGTATGCCGGCTATGGTACGGAGAAGAGCAAGGGCACCAAGAACTTTTCTCTAGCAGGCAAAATTGTTCGTACTGGGCTTATAGAGGTTCCAATGGGAATTACCTTGCGTGAGATTGTATACGATATAGGCGGGGGCATTCCTGAAGGCAAACGCCTGAAGGCAGTTCAAACTGGTGGCCCATCAGGCGGTTTCATCCCAGAGAGATTGCTAGACCTACCCGTTGATTACGAATCTCTAGCCCAGGCAGGGTCAATTATGGGCTCGGGTGGGATGATAGTAATTGATGAGGATACTTGCATGGTTGATATTACAAAATTCTTCCTCACCTTTACCCAATCCGAATCTTGCGGGAAGTGCATACCATGTCGTTGGGGCACAAAACAAATGATGGATATACTTGAGGATATAGCCAATGGAAGAGGTAGACCCGATGATATTGAATTGCTTCAGGAATTAGCGGAATCGGTCAAAGATGGTTCTTTGTGTGGTTTGGGGCAGACAGCTCCCAACCCGGTGCTTACCAGCATTCGCTACTTTCGGGACGAGTATGAAGAGCATATAGTTGAAAAACGCTGTGCAGCGCTGCATTGTAAAGCCCTTATCTCTTACTATATCCTTCCTGACAAATGTGAGGGATGTATAATTTGTGCTAGGAACTGCCCAGTGCAGGCGATTGAGGGTGGCAAACGTATGGTGCATGTTATTGACCAGGATAAGTGTACCAAGTGTGGAACCTGTTTGAGCCTTTGCCCACCCAAGTTCAATGCAATAGCTAAGGTTTCTGGAGAGCCTGTAGACGTTCCTGAGAAGCCTGTTCCAGTAATCGTTGAGGTTTGAGAATATTAGCAGTATGGAAGGAGGGTACCAAATGAGTACAATCACTCCAACCGAAGTAGAGGAAAGAAAAGTGGATACTATCAAGCTGACCATCAATGATCGCGAGGTCATAGCAAAAAAGGGAGTCACTGTGCTTGAAGCGGCACTCAATGCTGAAATCTATATTCCCACGCTGTGTTATGACCCTGACCTCAAGCCTTATGGAGGTTGTCGCCTCTGCGTAGTTGAGATTGAAGGAATGCGAAGCTTGGCTAGCTCGTGTACTACACCAGCAACCGATGGTATGGTGGTGCACACCGAGACAGAACGGGTAAATCGATCACGCCGTATCACCATGGAGCTTATCATCGCTAATCACCACGGCGATTGTCTTACCTGTGCAAAAAACCAGGACTGTGAGCTACTTAAGATTGCCCAATATCTGGGCATAGAACAGGAGCATATTGACCGCCTGAGAAAAGGCACCCAAGTGCTTCCTATAGATAAAAGCCATCCGGCATTCATCCGTGACCCGAACAAGTGCATTCTTTGTGGCAAGTGTGTGCGAGCTTGCCATGAAATAGCTGTCGTCGGTGCCATTGACTTAGCCTTCCGAGGCTACTCAGCAAGGGTGGCTACCTTTGGGGATAAACCGATTGTCGAATCCATCTGCAAGTCCTGTGGTGAATGTGTTGCGCGATGTCCTACCGGAGCACTGACGCCCAAATGGGAAAAGCCACCTGCCAAAGAGGTTAAAACCATTTGTCCCTACTGTGGAGTTGGCTGCTCCATCTATTTGGGGGTTCGTGATAATAAGCTTGTTTCCGTGCGCGGTGACCCTGAGGGTCTGGCTAACAAGGGCAGCATGTGCGTTAAGGGACGCTGGGGATACGATTTTATTAGCCATCCCGAAAGGTTAACCACACCCCTTATCCGAATACCAGGCACCACACGAGGGGCAGAGCACAATGGGAAAGTGCACGAAATCTTTCGTGAAGCTAGCTGGGATGAGGCTCTTGAGCTGGTGGCAAACAAGCTCCTTGAACTCAAGCAAGATCACGGAGCAGATAGTATCGCCACCTTAAGTTCAGCTAAGTGCACCAATGAAGATAACTATGTTATGCAGAAATTCGTTCGCGCTGTGATAGGAACCAACAACATTGACCATTGCGCCCGACTATGCCACGCATCTACTGTAGTTGGAGGTATCGCTGCTTTCGGTCAAGGAGCGATGAGCAACTCTTATTCCGATTTTGAGAAAACCGAACTTTTCTTCGTCATCGGCTCCAACACTACGGAATGTCATCCCGTTATTGGCGCAATAATTAAGAGGAGAGTCAAGTTTGGCGGGGCCAAGCTTATTGTGGCTGACCCCCGCTCTACGGAACTTTGCGAATATGCCACTGTCAAGCTTCCCCACAAGCCCGGAACAGACGTGGCTCTTATCAACGGGCTGATGCACGTTATCATCAGAGATGGCCTTGAGGATAAGGAATTTATCCGAGAGCGCACTGAAGGTTTTGAGGATATGCGCCAGCTTGTGGAAAGATTTACTCCTGAAGTAGTCGAGGCAATAACTGGGGTCCCCCAGGCTGATATAGAGGCGGCTGCCTGCTTGTTCGGTGAGGTGAAAAGTGCATGTATCCTCTATGGGATGGGAATAACCCAGCATACCACCGGCACAGACAATGTGAAAAGTGTGGCAAACCTGCTGCTACTGACCGGCAATATCGGCAGGGAAGGCACGGGATTCAGCCCTCTTCGGGGCCAAAACAACGTCCAGGGTGCTTGTGATATGGGAGCGCTCCCTAACGTCTATCCTGGCTATCAAAAGGTTGATGACCCCGCCGTGAGAATGAAATTCGAAACTGCTTGGGGAGCTAAATTGAGCGACCATCCCGGACTGACAGTTACCGAGGTGGCTAATGCTATACTCAGGGGAGACATTAAAGGACTCTATGTTATGGGTGAGAATCCTATGTTAAGTGAACCTCACCTTGAGCATACCAGACAGGCGATGGAGAAACTTGAATTCCTGGTAGTGCAAGATATCTTTCTTTCCGAGACCGCTTGGCTAGCTGACGTTGTTTTCCCAGCTGCTGCCTTCGCAGAAAAGGATGGAAGCTTTACCAATACTGAGAGGCGAATTCAAAGAGTGCGGCAAGCAGTCCTGCCACCCGGGGAGGCAAAGCCTGACTGGGAGATTATCTCCATCCTGGCAGAGAAGATGGGACAGCCATTGGGCTATCACAGTGCCAGTCAGATTACGGAAGAAATTGCCTCCCTGACTCCTATTTACGGTGGTGTCCTTTTCGACCGCCTCAACCATGGCAGTTTGCAATGGCCCTGCCCGGATGCCGCACACCCTGGAACCAGCTTCCTTTACCAGGACGGTTTCGCACGGGGACGAGGCAAGTTCCACGCTGTAGACTACATCCCACCGGCAGAATCGATATCCAAGGGCTTCCCTCTGGTTCTCACCACAGGGCGGGTGCTGGAACATTGGCACACTGGCACCATGAGTCGGCGCTCTAAAGTGCTCAGTGAACTTAACCCTCATGGTGTAGTTGAAATGAGCCCTAGCGATGCATTGAAGCTCGGGCTTATTGAGGGCGATTCAATAGTAGTTGCCTCAAGAAGAGGTCGAGTGGAAGCGCCATTGCATATTACGGAAGAATTACCTCCTGGGGTTGTCTTTATGCCCTTCCACTGGCATGAGGCGGCAGCGAATATCCTAACCAATGATGCTCTTGACCCAGTGGCTAAGATTCCCGAGTACAAGGTCTCTGCTGTAAATGCCGTTTTAGCGGTGCTCGATAGAGCTGCCCAGGATAACGCCTTTCTGGCCCGACTGGCAGAAAATCCTGCCGAGGCCCTGAAAGACTATGAACTGACAACGGAAGAAAAAGCTGCACTGATGAGCGGAGACATACGCAGGATAGAATCATGGCTGGGCAAGCTGGATGAGCGCCTTAGGACCTGGCTTATGCTGCGATTATCTCAGGAGAAATGGTGAGGCTCTAGTCGGGGCTCCTTGTGGGCTACCGCAAATTGGAAGGGGACGAGGCCCTCCCTTACTCAGGGGCGGGGATAAAGGCTAGCTGCGTTGCAGATATTGGGAATAATTTCCTCCCGCTGCAGAGTCATGATATGGACACCGGCTACCCCTTCGATTTGCTTTAATTGATTTATTGTTTCCACGGCAATCTTTATCCCCTCTTCTGCCGCCTCTTCCTTATTACGAGCCTTTCTAAGGCGTTCAATAATTCTATCAGGAATATCCATATTGGGGACTTTTGTCTTCATATACCTTGCCGCTGCTACGGATGTTACAGGAGTA
>DATKVL010000144.1:0-5445 GCA_035530115.1 Dehalococcoidia bacterium
ATACTGATTCACCATGATACGCCCACCCTTCGCCTTCTCGAAAGGCAGCGATTCCACAACAGCCACCGGCTTCACCCCCGCTACCCAAATAACAGTGCGAGTCGGTATAGTCTGTCCATCAGCAGTCTGAATACCACCTGACCAGACCTTGGTAATACGAGTTTTCAATAAAACCTCAATTCCTCGAGAGCTTAGCCGGCTGATAGCCAGTTCCGACATTTTAGCCTTCATGCCAGATAAGAGAGCATCTTGTGCCTCAACCAGGAGCACTCGAACATGAGGCGTCAGGGAAGGGTAGTCCCGTATCAGCGCCTTGCGCAGGAAGTCCTGAATAGCCGCCACCAGTTCTATCCCGGAGGGTCCGCCTCCCACCACCACAAAGGTGAGTAGTTCACGCTGGCGTTGTTCATCTACTTCCAGCAATGCCGCCTCGTAGTTGTCCAAAATGTGATTGTGGATGCTGACAGCATCTCTCAGAGATTTCAAGATCAGCGAATTTTCCTCGGCATCAGCCATCCCAAAGAAATTGGTAGTGCTGCCCAAAGCCACCACCAAATAGTCCCACTCCAGCTTTCCAGCATCGGTGCTGACTACCTTCTTCTCCACATCTATGCCCTGTACCCGGCTCTGCCTGAACTTAACCGGTCCCTCAGCACCCCTTCGTCTCAGCAGGGCATGCAAAGGGAAAGAGATATGACTGGGCTCAACGCTCCCGCTAACTACATGCCATATAAAGGGCAGGGGATGATGATAATCCAGCTGATCCACCAGTGTTACCTCCAGCCCCGGTGCACCAGTGGAGGCTTTCTTCAACTCCAGCGCAGCGCCAATCCCCGCCGCGCCCGCGCCCAGGATAAGCACTCTTTTCTTGTCTCCGCTCACGGCCATCTCACACTAAAGGAAGTTTTGCTCGTTTTAATAAGGTTAACGCTAGTTTATCCAGATGTCAATGATAATATCAGGAGACTGTTTACTGGTTACCGCGTGTCATTGCGAGGCGTCCCGAGCGCAAGCGCGGGAACTCACCGAAGCAACCGTAGCACAGCTTAGCGGCTTGCCTGAATCACTGAATTGGAGTATTCTTCTAAACGAGAACCATAGCTCAGCCGATTAGGGCACAGGTAGCAAGATATCGAGGGTTAGCCATGATTGATTTAGATAACGCCTCCGTTTACCGGCAATTTGATAAGTCAGGAATGCTGAATCACCTGCACGGGTTTCCTGAGCAATGCCAGAAGGCCTGGGAAAAGGTGCTGAAGTTTGAGCTCCCCCGCGAATATACCAAAATATCTAATGTCGTTATCCTGGGGATGGGTGGCTCGGCTATCGGCGGCGATATTGCGCGCCGGCTTGCCCTGGCTGAAAGCAAATTGCCTGTTCAGGTACACCGGGACTATGGACTGCCGGCATTTGTTGACGCGAGTACCCTGGTCATCGCCTCAAGCTACTCAGGGAACACCGAAGAAACGCTCTCCGCGTTCACTGAATCGCTAAAAACCTCGGCCAAAAAGCTGGTCATCACCTCAGGCGGCAAACTTAAAAATTTAGCCGAGAATGAAGGCATCCCAGCTTTCGTAGTGGACTACCAGGCACCTCCCAGGGCTGCCTTCCCCCACAATTTTGTTCCGCTGGTGGGCATTTTTCAGAAGCTCGGTCTGCTTGGAGATAAGTCGGCAGATTTGCAGGAGACGGTGGGCATTCTGAACAAACTGTCAAGAGACTTCATTGAAACCAGGCCCCTTGCTTCTAATCCCGCAAAGCAACTGGCAGCCAAGCTGCGGGGGCATGTAGCAGTCATTTATGGAGCCGAGATACTTTCAGAAGTAGCCCGGCGCTGGAAGACGGAATTTAACGAGAATAGCAAGGCCTGGGCTTTCTTTGAAAACTTCCCTGAACTCAATCACAATGCTGTGGATGGCTACGAATTCCCCCTCGAGGCGAAGGAAAGTATATTCGTGCTTATGCTGCGCTCATCTTCGTTCCGTTCCCGGAGCCTGCTTCGCTACGAGGCTACCGCTAAATTGCTGGCCAAGGCGGGAATCGCTTATGAATTTGCAGAAGCCAGAGGGGAAAGCGCCTTAGCTCAGGTGATGAGTCTGGTTCTCCTGGGCGATTATTCCAGTTTCTACCTGGCAATGCTAAACGAGGTTGACCCAACATCTATAGATGCGATAAACTTTGTTAAGCAATACCTCGCCCGGTCCGCTATTTCGAGTGATTAAGGTAGAATTGAAAGGGCATAATTGGTCGGGAAGATGTGTGGACAAGTCAACGAGTACGGTAGTGGGGTGGCTGGGTGAAAGCTTTAGTTCTGGCTGCGGGCAAAGGCACAAGACTTAAGCCACTAACTAACACTGTCCCGAAGCACCTCCTGCCAGTGGGCACTAAGCCGATTTTATTTCATGTCCTGGACTATATAAAAGAAACTGGCATCAAAGATATCGGCATCGTTGTATCTCCAGACTCCGGCCCTTACATAGAGGAAGCCATCGGTACTGGCTCAGAGTGGGGAGGGAAGATTACTTTCATCGTCCAGCCTGAACCCCTGGGGCTGGCGCATGCTGTCAAGGTAGCCCAGGGCTTCCTTGGCGATTCACCTTTTCTCATGCTCCTGGGCGACAACCTCGTCCAGGAAGGCGTCAAAGATTTCCTGGACGAGTTCCACGCTTCCAACTCCGATGCCAGCATTCTCCTCAAGGAAGTGCCCGACCCCAAGGCTTTTGGTGTAGCTGAGCTCGACTCTTCGGGAAGAGTGGTACATCTGGTAGAAAAGCCCAAGAAACCCAAGAGCAACCTGGCCATAATCGGAGTTTACCTTTTCACCGCTGAGATTCACAAAGCTATAGCTCAGACAAAGCCTTCCTGGCGGGGGGAGCTGGAGATAACCGACGCCATTCAGAAGCTCCTGGAGATGGGAAAGGAGATTAGAAGCCACCTTCTCCGGGGTTGGTGGCTTGACATCGGCAGCAATGATGGGCTCATTGAGGCTAATCGTGTTGTTCTTGATGCCTTCTTGAAGCGGGACATTAAAGGGGAAGTGGATTCACAAAGCCGCATCGTCGGCAGAGTCCAAATCGGAGAGGGAACAAAATTAGAAAACAGCCTTGTTCGAGGTCCGGTATTTATCGCGGCAAACTGTCGGATAAAAAATTCCCTTATCAAACCTTTCACCAACATCAGGGCTGGGACGGTGGTCGAGGATTCATCCCTGGAACATTCGGTAATACTGGAGAATTGCCAAATTTTGAAAATCAAGCACCTGGCTGATAGTGTCGTCGGTAGAAATACGATATTAGCTGGACAGGGGAAAAGCCCTAAGAAGATAAGGCTGTTCATAGGTGATGATTGCAAAGTGGAATTGGAGTAGAAAATCATGCAGAGATTGTTAATTGTTTCAAATAGGCTACCTCTCACTATTCAGGAGAGGAAAGGCGATTTGCACGTTGAGACCAGCGTTGGTGGCCTGGCTACAGGTCTAAGCTCGTGGTACAAATCCTCCAACAGCATCTGGATAGGATGGGCGGGGATAGGCCGGAAACAAATAAAAAGGGAAAAAGACATCATGGCGAGATTGCTATCTGAAAACTGCCACCCGGTTTCTCTCTCACAGCACGATGTCGAAGCCTACTACCATGGATTCTGTAACAGAACTATCTGGCCCCTTTTTCACTACTTTCCCCTCTACGCGGAATATAGCGAAGATTTCTGGCAGGCTTATGAACGAGTCAACACAGCTTTCGCCAACGTAGTTGCTGGAATTGCCAAGCCTAATGATATTATCTGGATACACGATTATCACTTAATGCTCCTCCCCAAGCTCTTAAGAGAAAGGTTGCCAAAGGCAACAATGGGTTTCTTCCTCCACATCCCCTTCCCATCTTTTGAAATATTTCGCTTGTTACCATGGCGTAAACAAATTCTGGAAGGACTTTTAGGCGCAGACCTCGCAGGTTTTCACACCTATGACTACACCGGGCACTTCCTGGACAGCGTGCATCGTCTATTGGGTTATGAAGTGGCTATGGGGCAGACCACTGTAGCCGATCGGGTAGTGAGGGCGGATGCATTTCCCATGGGAATAAACTATGAACAATTCTCCAGCGTTGCCCAGGACCCAAAAGCGCAAGCAGAGAGAAAAAGGTTTCGCAAAAAACTAGGAGATTGCCAGGTAATTCTTTCAGTGGACCGTCTGGATTACACCAAGGGCATCCCTGAGCGGTTGGAAGCTTTCAGTGTGTTTCTGGACAGGAACCCGAAGTTCAAGAGGAAAGTAATTCTTGTTTTGCTGGTAGTCCCTTCACGCACAAGAGTGGAACACTATATACAATTGAAGAAACAGCTAGATGGACTTGTAGGCGAAATCAACGGAAAACACGGGACTATAGGCTGGATGCCAGTCTGGTACCTATACCGCTTTTTACCCTTCCACTCCCTCGCCGCCCTTTACAGCCTGGCTGATGTTGCCCTTGTTACCCCTCTCAGAGACGGGATGAATCTTGTAGCCAAAGAATACACGACAACCAAGACGGACGGGAAAGGGGTTTTAATACTTAGTGAGACTGCCGGAGCTGCTCAAGAGCTGGGAGAGGCGATTATAATAAATGCCAATAGCCAGGAAGAGATTACCCAGGCATTGGCAAAAGCCCTGGAAATGCCAGAACAAGAGCAAATAGAGCGCAACCGCACAATGCAGAAACGCCTGCGCCGTTACGACGTGGTGCAATGGGCAAATGAATTTATGGATAAACTGCTTTCCACCAAGAAACTTCAACGGGAGATGGAAGAAAAGGCATTGACCTATGAGATGCAGAGGAAATTAGCCAGCGATTTCCAGGAGAGCGATAAAGCATTACTCTTATTGGATTATGATGGCACACTTGTCCCTTTTTCACCCAAACCAGTGGAAGCAATGCCCGGAGCCAACCTCTTAAGATTGCTTGAAAGGCTTACCAAGAATCCTAGAAACGAAGTAGTGCTCATAAGTGGACGCGATAAAAATACCCTGGAGGGGTGGTTTGGCAGTCTCAATGTGGGATTGGTGGCTGAACATGGCGTGTGGATTAAAGAAAAGGGTGGAGGATGGGAGACGATAGAAACCCTGACAAGTGAGTGGAAGGAAGAGGTGTATCCGATACTTGAGTCATGGGTGGATAGAACCCCGGGCTCCTTCATTGAAGAAAAAGAGTTCTCCCTTGTCTGGCATTACAGAAAAGCTGACCCCGTGTTAGGTGAGCTTCGAGCCCGGGAGTTGATAAACAATCTCTCAAATATAACTGCCAATTTAAACCTTCAGGTGTTGGAAGGAAGCAAGGTAGTGGAAGTGATAAACACCGGCATAAACAAGGGGCGCACGGCTTTAATATGGATTTCGAGAAAGAAATGGGACTTTATATTGGCACTGGGCGATGATTGGACCGATGAGGATACTTTCAAGGCTCTCCCTTC
>DATKVL010000145.1:0-4616 GCA_035530115.1 Dehalococcoidia bacterium
TTGACTCCCCATGCCCCATTCAATACCAATGGGCAGTACATATTCTTCCAGGACATAGTTCCGAACATTGCCATCGGGTTAGTAGTAGTAAATTCAGGCGGGCAAACTTCGAATGCTTGGTCTTTACCAGCTAACTTGATATTACCAAAGGCATCACTACCAAATATACTAACCATTTGAGGAACAGCAGCCGCAACATAAGTTGATAAGTCTCCAGCAGTATGTTTAAATGGATGAGTATCTTTATGGAAACGAATATTAGCAAATTCACCAACCAAATTCCTGTAAAGGTCTTTCGGTGCAGCATAATGCTTTAAGTTAATATATTCAGTATCGTTCATAAAGTCATACTTCATTGCTCCTGCGGGAATAACTCCGTGATAGTAACCATCGGGGAACAAAGGAGCTTCCTGAGATTCCAGTAAAGCCCCAGCTTTCTTAACTAATGCAGCAGTAATCTTATCACCAGTAGTTAACCCTTCGGTATCGCAGATTCTTGCAGTCTCACCATCAAGAGGGGTAAATGGTAATGCAGCTACAGTTATTTCATCAGCATCTACTCCAACATAAGTTCTGGAAATTCCTTCATTTCTACCACTGGTAAATACAATAACACCAGTAGAATCTGTTGCATCAGTTGCGATACCGGAGGGCATCCCAGTTACTTTAACATTAGTAACACTACTTCCAGTCGTAACACAAACTACTTGACCTTGATAGGTAGTATCACCATCAGCCCTCATTCCTATAAATCCCTGTGCAAGACAATTCTGTATTTTTAAATCTAAACTCTTTCCCGCTTGAATACCGAGTAATCTCGCCAAACCACCAAGTTTGGGGTCAAAAGCAGTAAGCCATAAACGAGAAGATGGTTTAACAAAGTTACCATATTCATCAAGAACTGCGTCAACAGTCTGAGCATAGTATTGTTCGGGATTAGGAGTCGTTCCTTCTAAAAGTAGATTATGGGTTGTACTTACAGTTAAGGGTGCATATCTTGTAAACTCTACATTATCCCCTTTACTTAAAGGGATATCCATATTTGCCTGTTTCTGTGCAAATTGCTGGAACACTAATTCTGGTTCTCTATTAAGCAGGTATGTTGCCTTATAGAGAGTCTTTATATCATTGGCTTTGGCCGCGCTTGAAAGTCCAGTCTCTCTTGCCATTTGGACATAAGAGGTTTGATCTTTCCAAGTTGTAATAGCCATTATATTTCACATCCTAAGTTTTTATATTCCCCTTAGAATGCCAGTTTATCTTTTAGAAATCATAATTGATTTTGTATTTCTTTTTTATTTCTTCTTGAATCTTTTTAGGGTCAATACCACTATCAAGCTGTTCCGCAAAATCAACCGGCTTACTCGCTCTCTTTAAAGTTGTGATATCGGAAGACATAATCTGAATATTACTCAAATCTTCTTCTTCTTCCTTCAACTCTTTCCTTGCTTCCTCAACAGCTTTCTTTTTAATATCTTCTACCTTGTCAGGTAATCTTTCGGCTACCATTTCACCATAGACCACTTCTCTTGCTTTTAATTTATGAATATCAAACAGTTCTGGATTTTTCTTTAAGTGTGCTTCTACTTCGGCTTCTATTTCGGAGTAAGGGATAACTCTATCTTTAGTCTTTTCTTTTAAGGCATCTATAACTTTCTTCTTTTCATAACCGTAGTTTTGTCCGTATAGCGGATCAATGGCGGCTTTTAATACTGCATCGTTATAGGCTTTAACTTGCTTGTTATATTTGATAGGGTCATCGTAATACAGTTCGTCAGGGGGGTAGAGTGGCAGGTTAGCTTTGATAGTCTGCTGATCTTTAACAACCGCAGACTTTTCATATTCATCTATCTTGGCATTAATTAATTCTAAATCCTTGACTTGCTTCTCTAATTCCTTATTCTTCTGTGATAGTTTAGTAGAATAAGCCTCTGTTTCCTTTGACATCTTTATCAATTCTTCAGGGGTCTTATTCCTAAACTTATCGGGGATAGCCTCTGTGGGTTCTGTAATTCCTTCTTCTGCTTCTGTTATCTCTTCTTTCTTCTGCTTGATTTCCTGTTTGGTTTTGACCTGCTTTTCCTTTAGTTCCTTTAGGTCAGGTGCAATCTCTGTGTCCTTGCTTCCTTTAAGTTTCTCAATTTCGGCTTCAATATTACCTTCTTCTGCTTCTAAAACCTGTTGAGCTTCTTCTAACGAAATCGGGGCGTTAGCGTCTACTGGTCTTTTTTCGACAGCCGTATTATCCGCTTGTTCTTGCGAGGCGGTTTTAAGGTTGTTGTCAATTATTTCCATTTAATTCTAACTCCTTTTTAAATTCCCCTTGTCCTCTCTGATAGATTAGATATTCGATATAATATCAAGCACATTTGATAATTTAACTGCTGTGTTCATCATAAATTCATTACTTACTTTCTCTATACACATATCTATTTTTTTAAGTAATTTTATTTGTAGTGCGTATTGGACATTACTTAGTGAATCATTGTTTACATTTTCTATTATCTTCTTACATCCTTCATTCCCTAATTTTTCGAGTTTTTTATCAATTTTATTCATTATTTTTCCCTCCTTTCATTTCTTCTTTTTCTTTTCCTTCCTCTTAATCAATTCTTCCTCATCTTCCAAGCCAATCTTGACTTGCGTAGTTATCTCATTTAGCATCGTTTCTATAAAGTCAACCATTAGCCTTTTAGCCTGTATCAGTGCCATATCGGTATTTTTGGTATCACATAGATATTCTCTGCACTCTTTCAGCCTGACATCGAAATACTTCTCACGAAGCAGTTTCCAGCCATTGGTGTTGCATAGTTCGATTAGGTTATGAGCTTCTTGTGCTGATAAGCCGAGTTCCTTTTCTTCGTTGGTTAGGTTGTCTGGCATTTAGTCCTCCTTTCTATCAATAATCTTCATTTCTGGTATACCACTATTCCCACTGATATCATCTATAATATTTCCGATAGTCTTTATACCAAAAGCAATATCATCGTATTTATTCGTTACCAATTCTATCGTTACAGTTTTCTTGAATGTTTTGGGGAAGTATTTTTGCTCTATTTTTTCAATAATGTACAAGGTAAGTTCTTCCCAATTTAACCGATTAAAAACTTCTATTGAAAATTTTGTATAACAACCCTTTTGTTTGAAATCTAAAATTAATTCCTCCCACATCTGCATATATTTATTTCTCTCATCAATTAATTTATTTAAGTCCTTAATGTCTATACTCACTTTATCGTTCATAATTCTTCCTCCTTCTACCCCTTCTGTCCTCCCATTCCTCGTGCTAAGTAGTTTCCCCCAGCAGGCAGGGCAGGGGTATTCCTTGCCTGCTGACCAGACCGAGAGGCAGTCCGTGGGGGAGGTTCTGAGGCGTTAGTTTGAGGAGTAACTGGTTTCTTTTCTTCTTCAGGTATCAATTCATCTAAATCCTTTATCTTTAGCAGTTCGCCGATACGCCTAATAACTACTTCTAATTTCATAAACGTTTTCATAGCCTGCGAACCATCGGGATTGTTTATTGGTATATCATTGCCTAATAAATCTTTTTTAGTTGCAGGTACAGTATATTTTGCCCCGAAAGTAGCAAAGTCAATTAAGTTCTGTATCTCTACTCTCTTCTCCATGAACCCGCTTATTCCCGTAGGAATAA
The DNA here is from genome assembly GCA_035530115.1 of Dehalococcoidia bacterium. Lineage (GTDB taxonomy): Bacteria > Chloroflexota > Dehalococcoidia > GIF9 > AB-539-J10 > RBG-13-51-36. Next base: position 3,653 of record DATKVL010000145.1, read on the forward strand.
AGTCAGGGTTACCTTTCATCATGATATCTGCTTTGGTTAGTTCAGTGAGGTTAAATTCTTTAGCTTTCTTCTCTCCTAATATCCTGACTGCATCAGCCCGCTTGAAGTGCTGTATATTGTGTCTGTATATAATCCCTAATATCTTTCTGAAGGCAGGCTCGATATAAAACTTAACCTTTGTATTAATCGGCTGCATAGACTTTTCGGTCATCATGGCCAGTCCAGTAGCAGTCGAATGGACATCTTTTTTGTCAGCCGTAGGCATGATTTGCGGAGTTGAACCTGTTATCTCTTCTATAATTCCGTTGATCATGGAGATTAACTGCGGTATTAATTGTATAGTTGAAGCCTGAGCAGTAGTGCTAATCTCTCTTATAGTATTTAATTCTTTAACCGGCAAGACTCTTCCCGGTCTCATGAGAATAGTCTTTGCCCTACCTAAATAACGACTTACAGCCATTTCATAAGCTGGATTAGTTACAATGTTTACAAGGTCTGTTAATTTGTTATAAAGGTTGGTGAGCATGGGTGCAAGTGCCTTGATATCATCTCCGCTTCCCATGCCTACAATCTCATCTACCATATGGTCATTAACGAAAGGAACGAAGATATCGTTACACCAATAAGGATAAGCACTTGCCCTGATAACTGTATCTTCATGAGCCAGAACAATGATAGCCTGTACATATTCATCATCAAAGGGATTCGGTTCGTCGGGGTCATCAATTTGCCCTTCAATTAATCTTTTAGGAACGAGTCCGTGATATTCTAATGTATCTACTACATCTACATTAAGGCCAATACTTTCTTTAAGGGCGTCAATGTTGAAGTAAACTTTATCTTTCTCTTTTTGCTTGAGGTAAGTTATCGGGATATCATCTTTTTCATAGATTTTCCATGAAGATAAATCCTTGCAGTTGGGGTCACTAACGAGCTTCTGCAGGTCAGCACATTCTAAGTCTGG
>DATKVL010000146.1:0-1165 GCA_035530115.1 Dehalococcoidia bacterium
CGACCGATAATGATTGAGGGGCGTGTGACTGGTGTTGCCAGCATTTTTGATAGTATGCCCATATCGATATCTTGAAGCATACCCATGCCCGCCCAGGCCGAACCGAAAATGACGGTCATCACTACTACACCCGGCGCAAAAAACTGTAGATAGCTTGCTGTTCCTAACTGAGGAAGCTGTGAGAGAGACTGGAAAATCTGGGTGAACAAAAGGAGCCATATAATGGGCTGAAAGAGGCTCAGAAAGATCCAGACAGGCATCCGAAAGCGCGCCCTGAGATCACGCATGGTCTGATAGTAGACGTCAGATAGCATGTGCATCATTGCCTCCTTGACCGCCTCCGCGCGACCTCAGTATAGGTGGTAGGAGCCCCTTCCTGGGGACGTATGTTGCGGCCGGTATATTTCAGAAAAACGTCGTTCAGTGATGGGCGAGAGACTGACAGTGTTTGAACCTCTATGCCCTCACTGTCAAGGATACGCATAATGTTCGGTGCCGCCGACTCACCATTCTGTACATACACCGCCAGTGTGGTATCGGCTTCCTGCATACCGACTATGAACGGTTTATTGGATAGAACTGATTTGGTGCGCTGGATGAACTCCTGGCATTCTTCTGTTTTGACGACACATGGAGATAGAGTCACCACATCCCCGCCTATGGATCGTTTCAGTTCGTCGGGCGTACCACTTGTTACGATCTTGCCCAAATCTATTATAGCTACTCTATCAGCCAGCTGGTCGGCTTCTTCCATATAGTGCGTGGTTAGGAATATCGTGACGTTCATAGATTTTGCAAGCTTACGAATATAGTCCCAAATATGGGCTCTGGTCTGCGGGTCAAGACCAACCGTGGGCTCATCAAGGAATATGATTTTTGGCTGGTGGATGAGCCCCATCGCAATGTCAAGGCGCTTACGCATGCCACCAGAATAGCTGGATACCATCTTGTCTTCGTATCCGATCAAATCCACTAATTCAAAGATCTCTTTGATCCTCTGCTTAATCGTTTTATTGTCAAGTCTATAGAAATGCCCGTAGAGTGTCAGGTTCTCTCTTCCTGTCGCATGCTCATCGATACCGACGTCTTGAGCAACATAGCCGATGCTCTTACGCACGTCGGCTGGACTCTTCACCACGTCGAATCCGGCAACTGTGGCCGTGCC
>DATKVL010000147.1:0-1305 GCA_035530115.1 Dehalococcoidia bacterium
CAAATGAGCTTCGAGAGCCGCATGGTATTAACCAATATGGCAATAGAGTCAGGCGCTACTAATGGAATCATCGAGCCGGACCAGAAGGTAGTGGATTTTCTCAGGGCGAGGACCAACCACTCTTTCGAGCTTATTCAGAGCGACCAGGATGCAGAGTATGCGGAAACACTTGAGTTTCACGCTGATGATATTAAGGAGCCCATGGTTGCCGTGCCCCCGAAGCCCTCCAATGCTGTGGGAGTTACTGAAGTTGAAGGCACCAAGATTGACCAAGCGTTCATAGGCTCGTGCACCAATGGACGCCTGGAAGACCTCAGGATTGCTGCCAAAATACTCGAGGGTCGGAAGGTAGATAAGTTTACCAAGGTTATCGTCATACCAGCCTCTCAGGAGGTCTTAAAAGCCGCTCTGGCAGAGGGGTTAATAGCGACATTTGTAGAGGCCGGGGCTGTGGTTGGTCCCCCCACCTGTGGTCCGTGTATGGAAGCGCATATGGGCATACTGGGACCGGGCGAGGTTTGCATAAGTACGGCAAATCGTAACTTTCAGGGCCGGGTAGGAGACGCGACTGCCAAAATATATCTGGCATCACCAGCGACCGTGGCAGCCTCGGCGTTGAAAGGCAAAATAAGTGACCCACGGGAGTTTTTCCGGGAGGCATAGATGGAACTCAAAGGCCGAGTCTGGAAGTTTGGTAAGGATGTTGACACTGATGAACTCTTTGCTGGAAGGTTTATCATGGGTGGCGACGAGACGAGTCAGAGCCAATATCAAGAGTTCATCGCAAGAAGCGGGCTGAGCGATGTCGGGCATCGTGAAAATGTGCCCAAGGATTTCCTCACCAAGGTTGCGAAAGGGGACATTATAGTTGCCGAGGAAAACTTCGGCATTGGTTCAAGCAGGCAGCAGGCTGCGGAAACTCTGAAATTTAAGGGTGTCCAGGCTGTAGTTGCCGACTCAATCCACAGGATATTCTTCAGGAACTTCTGGAACCTTGGCTGCCCGGCCATAGATTTGCCGGGAATTTCCGCTGAATTTGAGACCGGGCATGAGATAGTGATTAATCTCAGGCAAGGGACTATCAAGAATCTCAATACGGGCAAGGAGTTTGAGTTTCGCCTGATAATCCCATCATGGTTTATAGATATGGTGGAGGCTGGGGGTCTAATTCCCTACCACAAATCCCTGCAATCTTAAATTCTGGAGCTAAAGTCAAATATACGGAGCTAAGAGGCTGTTCTATCTGTCATTGCGAGGGGCGTAGCGACGAAGCAATCCCAGGGGAATTATATGAGATTGCCACGC
>DATKVL010000148.1:0-3687 GCA_035530115.1 Dehalococcoidia bacterium
GTCATGGAGCTGGGGGTGGTGATCATCAGGCCCGATATTGGTATGGCTGTTGTGATCCGCTATGTGATCGAGCAGGTCCTGCGGTGTGCTCCCGGTGTTGTTGACAATGTCGATGGCAGCATTGAGCTTCTGCCTGACATCGTATCCCGGCTCAAGGTTGAAGATGTGTTCAATTGGCATCTGACCAGCCTCCTGTTGGTGAAGGTGAATCAAGCCACCCGTCTATTGGTGCTGGTGTTGCTCCCCAGCCATTCGCTACATCAGGCGTATCTGCCCACAGGGGCACAGGGAAGTCTCGCCACACTGCCGGGGCATCAATCCAGACACCGACATCACGCCAGAATGCTGTGCGCAATATCCAGTTGCTGATGTCAGGCTGGTAGCCCGGTATCTGATCTGCTGTGTCCTGCCATGTCACCGCTGATACCCAGCCCTGCGATTAGGTCGAGAGCTCTGCCGCATCCCGAATTTGCGCAGCCTGAGACTGGAGCCACTGCTCTCTGCCTCCTCACCTGTGCCGTTTACACGTTGCGATGCAGCGGAGTATAGCTGTGCCATGTCACCCATGCGAGCCGTATCCTTGAGAAACTGGTACGAATGCAGCGCGGCGCCATAGACGTAGACATCCGGGAACTCAGTCAGCAGCCAGTTGGTTGTGTCGGTGTCGTTCAGGTCTGGAATCTTCTGGTAATACTCCAGCTCGAACTGCATCTCAGCGCTGGGCACAGGGTATATCTCGAAGGCGTTCTCTGAGTGCCGGTAGAAGCGCGGCTCTGAGTCCGTGTAGGTCTGTCGGTCTCGCCACTGCTGCATGACCTTGCGGGACAACATCTCCAGTGGGCGGCCTCCTACGAGCTGTAGGCGTATGGTCTCCACCCAGTCAGTGGGCAGGGCGAAGTAGCGTTCCTGTTGCGTGATCTGCGCCCGGTTCTCCATGCGCCAGTGCCTGATGTCCCTGCTGATCTGTGACTCGGCAAGGTTGATGTGACTCTTGATCTGCTCGGTCAGGTCCCGCCTGTTCAGCATGTCAGCGAGGTACGACTGCAACGTTGCGTAGCTATTGATATCCATTATGCAATTCCTTTAAGGTTGCGCCGGATTGGTTTGCCCCAGCCTGTTGTGCGTCGGTAGCCCACTGCTCGATAGCGGAAGGCGTCGGCGGCATGAGAGCACCAGTCGTGAAGCGGCCTATTATGCCATGCTTGGGTCTTGTCGTTGTACTCTCTCCGATACTGGCGCAGGCAGTCAAGACCCTTGGCTGTCTTCTCCTCATCGAACCAACAGCGGTTGATGAGTGCCCGGGCTGCTTGGATGCCATCGTCTACCCCTACCATTCCACACACCGTGATGTGCTTCAGGCCCAGTGTGCCGAGGACCTCGAGCCTGCTCTTGCCGGTGCCCAGCTCTCTGACCTTAACGTCATGCGGCAGGATGTGGTTGTCGTAGATGTAGGGCTTGTCTTGCAGGACCTTGACGTAGTGGTCGAGCGCCACCCCATCGTTCTCGTAGTAGTCGATCACCCGGACCTCTTGGCCTACCTGCTGGGTGAACCAGATGGCTGTGCTGTCTCCCATGCCAAGGTCCCACGATGTAGTCACTGCCATGGCTGTGTCATAGGGCACCTTGCCAATGCGCTTCTCTTCCTTTGCCTTGCGGAGCTCATCGATGTAGTAGGCACCCTCAGCGTACTCGAGGTAGGCGCCTTCCCAGATGTGTTCGTATGTGTCTGGCCGTTTAACCATGTCGTTGAGTCTGTCGGCTTCCAGCACTGCCGGGAACCATGGATTGTCCCGGAAGTTCATGGTGATGATCCTCATGTCATCAGAGGGATTCTTGATGAACCTGTTGTCCGTTGCACTGGCCTTGACCTCAGGGTTCCAGCTCACCCATATCTCTGAGTTGTCCTCTCTCACCGTGGGGATCAGGATGCGCCATGCCGACTCTGGCACAGCCTCAGCCTCATCGACCCAGCACAGCAGCAGACGAGCCTTGGACTTGATTGAGTTGAGGTTCCGACGCAGCCCGGTGAAGACGTATTCAATGCGACCATCCTTGGACCGGATATACTTCTCACCGATCTCGTAGTAGTCCAGCAGGAATGGATGCTCTTGGATCGCCATCTTGACCTCGGTCAGGGATGACTCGTCGATGCTGTTCAGGTGTTCTCTGGCACACAGTATCTGACCCTGCCTGCCTTCATTGCCGTAGATGTAGCCCTTGACCGCTGTCATCAGGGCGAAGCCTCTGGTCTTGCCTGAGCCCCTGCCTCCCTTGGCACCCCTGAAGCGATACTCCCCGTCGAACAGCCCCACCATCTTGGGCGGGAGCCTTACCTCTTCAAAGGTATCAAGCTCAGCAGCTAGACTCATGCCTACACACCCTCTGTGGCGTCCTGTGTGGGCGCTGGCGGCGACTTAGCATCCTTTTGATCCACTGGTACTGCTATCAGCCTGATGGTTCTAGGGGGCGTCATAGAGCCATCGCTGCTGGAGATGTCGATGTCCATATGCTTGAGCTTTGGAACGATGTAGGGTGCGACCTTCTCCATGGCTGCAATAGCTATCTCCCGGTCATGAGACTTCCTGCTCTTGTCTGCCGCTATGTGCAGCTCATTGGCATGGTGCGCCATGATAGCCACTGGATCGAAGTCATCGCCCAGCCTGAGCGTCAAAGCCTTGAGCATAGCCTGCCTCGTCAATCCACCTGAGCCCTTGGGTCTTCCGCCAGCCATATCCTTTACTCCATACCATATTGATTGCGTTTGAAATTAATTCCAGCTCTTGAACTGATTATCCCCACGATCCAACATGGCTCTATACTCAGTCCGATAGTGATCACTAATCATTTTCCGGGTGCTGGCGTTATTCTTGATTCTACCGCTGTGTTTAACCGCAAGCAAGGCTGCTCTTTCAGGCCACTGGCTGGCTATCCATTCAGTGAACAGTAGTGGGTGCTGTCCAAAGCGGTCATGACATCCACGGCACAGAGCCAATGCATTAGGCTTACACCATCTGGTTGAAAAGGATGCCCTGCCATAAATATGGGCGCAGTCTGTTGCTGGCTTGTGGCAGTGCTGGCACTCATTGTTCGCTGCCTCCCGGATACACTTGCTGAACCAGTCATCCGCTGCCCACCTCTTGATCCCACCACTTGCCCTCCAGCTCATGGCTTATCCTCCTTGTTGAGTATCTCCCCCGCTGCTACCTTATAGGTGTACATGCCAACAAAATTCTCTATAAGGCTGTCTTTGGTGCCACCTTGGTCAGTAGTTTGCATCCATTGATGGATCGCATTTCTAGCCCTCTCATTCTCCTTCTTCAGTGCATCCAGCTCTGCCAGTTGCTGCTCCATCGGGCACTCTTCAGCGCCTGCACAATAGAGAAGCTCGCAACGTTCTTTCAGAGCCTTGTTCTTGGATCGTAATATTCTTATACACACTCCAGAGTCGTGACCAACCCAAGCCCCATAATAACGCTTGATCTGACCTTGTGTTATTGGCTCTCCGCACTTTCCACACTGGCTCATATGTCATCCCTCGGGGTTGCGCGCATGTCATCCATCCAGTTCTTTCTAAAATCCAAAATCAGAGTGTAATGAGATACTCCTATGTACCAAAGTTTTCCGCTCCAATATCTTTTGAAGCTAAAGCGGCTTTTTGGGACGTAATTTTCATATTCTTTTGTCCAA
>DATKVL010000149.1:0-2020 GCA_035530115.1 Dehalococcoidia bacterium
CTGGAATCGTAATGATGTTAAAGCGAAACCAGCAACTAAACCAGTGTGTGTCGTTGCTGTTGTCGGAGTCAGTGAGACATGTACATTTACAAATGCAACCAGCGGTCTTAATGAGAATAATTTTGGACTTGGGTATGAGCACACTAATGGCAACTCTGTTTACGGTGCCGGTTTCTATAACAACAGTGAGAGCAGACCGTCTATTTATGTGTCATATGCTTATCTACCAATACATCTTGGCAATTTCAGTGCAGGGCCAATTGCTGACTTAGCAACTGGATACACAGTAGCTCCAGTGGTTGGTATGGCTGGTGTAGAAGTGCAGTATCTTGTAGGTAATGCAGGAGTGAATTTAATAATGGTCCCAAGTGTTACTGTCAACAATGCAAATGCAACAGGATTTGCAGGTCTTCAGGTTAAATTCAAACTATGAATGCAGCCTACTGCACATTCACACAGTGTGCAGTGAGATGCAAACATGCATCATAACTACAAGGAGATTAAAATGAGCAAGACAGCTAAAAACACAATGACAATTATCAGCACACCACACAACGTAAGGCATCCATTTTTGGAAGCACGTGCCGGTAGACCATTCAACAACTACTACAAAGAGGGACCATTCACGGTGCATGAAAGCAACAAGGTAAATTTCTTTCTGTACACAGTTTCAGTTACTGGTGGGATCGTTATTTACAAAGAGGCATCCCGGCCAAGTTTCTATGACATCTGCAATGCACTGAAGTCTGCATATGGGAGTAAGCACATCAGCAAGGACTTGTTCAGGGAATACCAAGACAAGTGTGAGTTGCACTTTCAAGAGCATCCTGAACTGTATCCAAAGATTCAACTGGAGAAATCCAATACCAAGTGTGTGCCAAATGAGTCTGCACAGAATGCAGCAAAGAATGCAGTGAAGAGGGGAAGACGGAGCAGGTAAATCAATAGGCATGAGCTTAACAGCTTGTGCCTATTTTTTTGTCCAGAGTGCGGTATAACTATCTAACTGGAGGGAAAACAATGGCATTATTCAAATCAGCAAATGCAGCCGTTAGGTGGGCAGTAAACTACGGCAACGAAGGGCACATAGAAAGATCGGCCATGGACAAGATTGCTGCACCAGCAGCCGGTGCAGACAGTGAGCGTGAACAGGGGCAGGCAGGGGCAATACTGGCCATGCTGAAAAGCACTGGTGAGTTTGGTGAAGCCTGTCTGGTGGCACGTAGTGCAGTCCACAGAATAAGCTGTTCATGTGGTGCTCCTTGTTGCAGCAGGAGCAAACCTAACTGGGTGTGGCATGAGTCTGTGAACTTCATTACCATGGAAGTGAAGCGACTCATTGATAATGAGCGTAGGGATGGCACACGTGGTGCTACCGACAATCCTGCCATGCGTAGGGCACTGGTTGCCAAGTTCTTTGGTGAAAGGATCAGGATCAATGAACTGGCCAAGGCGTGTGAGGTCGTAGAGGCCACTGTAGCCACTCACCACGGCAAGATAACCAAGATCATCAAGAAAAGTGAAGGAGAGGCGTGGACGCTCATTGAAGAACGTCTGAGGCTATCTGGAATAATTGACTAGGGAGAGCAACATGACACGCAAAGCAGAAAAAGGGATTGAATTAACCACACAGTATCTGGCTGGAAAACCAGAATCAATTCTGTATGTACAAGTTAATGATAATGACTGTGCAACTGTTATTGATGCATACAGTAACGACACACCATTAATGTTGGCAAGATTGCTGATTGGTTTGGGTAAGATGGACAAGACAGGATTTCCATTTGTGTTGATTTCAGCAATTGATCTGATGATGAAGATGTACAAAGAAGAAGGAGAAGAAGAGGCAGCAAAAGAAGCAGCAGATATTATCAACAAGGTTTCTCAACTAAAGAAGGAGTAGAGCAGCATGATTACACTAACACGTGGTGCACTGATGGAATCAAAAGCAGCAATTGATTCACTTGGCAAAGTATATGTTCCTGTTGGCAAGGAACGGTACTGGTTCATCAAGTTACTG
>DATKVL010000150.1:0-1214 GCA_035530115.1 Dehalococcoidia bacterium
GACAAACTAGCTACCACAGTTGACATAACATCAAACTATAAAACAGGCAAGTATTGCTTGAGCTCATAATCAGTTACTTGACTGCGATAACGATCCCATTCCACCTCTCTATTCTGAATAAAGGTATTAAATACATGCTCACCTAAGGCTTTCCTTACCAATTCGCTGTTTTCAGTAAGTTTTATAGCTTCATACAAGCTGCCGGGAAGTGTACCTATGCCCTTTTCTTGCCGCTCCCGCTCAGTCATTTCAAAGACATTTCTCTCCACAGGTGGCGGTGGTTCATATTTTTTCTCGATTCCTTCCAACCCAGCAGCCAGCATGACGCTAAAAGCTAAGTAGGGGTTACATGCAGGGTCAGGGGACCTGTATTCAATCCTGGTGGATTTCTCTTTCCCTGGCTGGTATTCAGGTATCCTGATCAAATCAGCCCGGTTTCGTCTTGCCCAGCTGATGTATACCGGTGCTTCATAGCCTGGGAGGAGGCGCTTATAAGAATTCACCCACTGGTTGGTAACAGAGGTAATTTCGGGGGCATGAGTTAATAAGCCAGCGGCAAAATGTTTGGCGGTCTTGGATAAATGAATAGGGTCATTCTCATCAAAGAAGGCATTTCTATCGCCTTTAAACAATGACATATGGACATGCATGCCGCTGCCGTTTACACCAAACACGGGTTTGGGCATGAAAGTAGCATAAACGCCATGATTTTGAGCTACTTGCTTAACTACCAATCGATAGGTCATTACATTATCTGCCATGGTCAAGGCGTCGGTGTAACGTAAGTCTATTTCGTGTTGACTGGGAGCAACTTCATGATGGCTATACTCTACACCAATGCCCATCTCCTGCAGGACAAGAATCGTCTCCCGTCTCAAATCAGTAGCTATATCGGGTGGGGTTAAATCGAAATAGCCTCCGTGATCCAGAAATTGGGGTGACTCTGAATTCTGAAAGTAGAAATATTCTAGCTCGGGGCCAACGTAGAAGGTATACCCCTTCTCAGCAGCTATTTTTAAGTTCCTTTTCAGCACATATCTGGGGTCGCCTTCAAAAGCTTGCCCCCCGGGCCAACAAATATCGCAAAACATCCTGGCAGTTTTGTGCTCCTGTGGTCGCCAGGGAAGTATTTGGAAGGTAGTAGGGTCAGGCAAAGCCACCATATCGCTCTCGTCAATACGGGCAAAGCCCTGGATAGATGAGCCATCAAACCC
>DATKVL010000151.1:0-1425 GCA_035530115.1 Dehalococcoidia bacterium
GCGAGACGCTTGATAACTTCATCAGGATTGATGTATTGTTGGATAGCCTCTGGACCCATTGTCTGTGCAATGATGGTAATGAATTGACCAAGGCTCTCACGATCTTGACCACGCCCAAGTGCATTGATACCAGCCACGATAGTAGGCTTAACAATGTCACCCTTAGGTAGGCGGGGAATCTCACCAGTCTTCTGAGCAACGTTCAGCTTCCTGTTGAGATAAGGAACAAGGAACTCAACAGTCAACAGGGAGAACAAGCCACCCAGTTGTTGTTCGAGTTCGAGTTGAGTCATCCTGACTTCTTCAGCCGTTGTCCGTTCAGACTGGCGAACATTCAAAACAAGGAATGCTTCGCTGAGTCGTTGGGACAAGGAGCCGACCATCTGATAGGCGGTTTGGAAGTCAGCTGTCTTGCCAACCTGCACCACACCGATGTCCTCAGGGCGACCCTGAATGATAGCACCGTTGCCTGCCTTGGCAAGCGTTGCGGGCTTGGTGGTACTGGAAGGACTGACAGTAAACACTACCTTAGCAGCTGCAGCGCTGCCTTCGACGAGTGCTTGTGACAGTGCTTCAAGTGACTTCAGATCTCCAATAAATTCTTCGACCCGACCACGACCGTAGACCTCTCCGTCCACGTGGTTGAATCGTAGCACAAGCCAGGGGTTGGCGTCAAGAGGTGCCTTGCTCATGGACCTAGGAAGGACATCACCGTCTACTTCCTGGTGCCAGATCCAACGGTTGTTATCCCGAGTGACGTGTGTATAAATATCACATTCATCATCTCGGTAATTGCTACTGTCAGATACTGATTCAGTACTTGGATCCTTGTACTCTGGATAAAATTTTTTGAGCAGTTTTTTCGAGATTGTTTCTTTCGTTACAATTTCTATAACGTTACCGTTACCATCTCTATCTACAGCATATCGGTTAAGGGGATAGAGCTTGAGCCCTTCCTTACCCATAAAGATAAGAGCATTTCCAGAAACAACTAGATGCTTGAGTGCTTGGTGAACAACCACACGGTCGCCAGAAGCGGCGATAGATTCCATGATGGTGCGTTCAATCTTAGCAAACGACAAGTCAAGTTCTGACCTGATCTCTGGTCCTAGCTCCTCAGGCATGTTGATGTCATTAACCTGGAGTTTAAAGAAGCTGGTTTGTGGAGGTAGAAGAGCAAGCATCAATTTACTTGCCAGCGTCACCACACCTTTAGCTCCCACTGATTGCCAGGGGGTAATGAGATTCTTAGCGCCTTTGGTGTAAGCCTCATCCTCTCGGACAAGGTACGGAAGAGTCAGTTCTGCTGCTTGTCTAGCAACGTTTAGAAACTGGGAACGGTCTGAAGACAATCTGTCATAGCGTGTTTTAGCAGACATTAGACGTTCAGTACACTACTTGCTGGTGCGTTAATACCAGCGGTTG
>DATKVL010000152.1:0-3515 GCA_035530115.1 Dehalococcoidia bacterium
GAACTATTAGAAGGTGAACACGATTTTCGTGCTTCTGGTGGTGACGCTTTTAAATTAGCTCTGTACGATGCTTCAGCAACATTAAGTAATACTACTACTGCATATTCCGCAACTAACGAAGTTAGTGCTTCAGGAACTTACTCTGCAGGTGGTGGTACTTTAACTAATGCTGGTGCTGCGGGTACAGGTGCAACAGCATTTATTGATTTCAGTGATTTAAGTTTTACCAGTGCTACAATTTCAGCACAAGCAGCCGTTATCTATAACTCCAATGCTTCTGCAACAACAAACACAAATGCAGCAGTAATGGTTTTAGATTTTGGTGCAGTAAAAACTTCAACATCAGGAACTTTTACAATTCAATTCCCAACAGCCGACGCTTCAAACGCAATCCTAAGAATATCCTAAGGAGTAGTTCGTGGCATTTGTTGTAGCGGATAGAGTTAAAGAGACCAGTACAACAACTGGAACAGGCGATTTTACATTAGCAGGGGCAGAGGACGGCTTTCAAGCTTTTAGTGCAGCCATCGGCACTAGCAACTCAACCTTCTATTGTATATCTCTTCAAGGTGGAACCGAATATGAAGTCGGTGTGGGTACTTTAACTGGAAGCACAACATTTCAAAGAGATGCAGTTCTTACTTCCTCGAACTCTAATAATCTTGTAAACTTTAGTGCAGGGACTAAGGATGTGTTCTGCACACAACCAGCGGAACAACCGCATGACGCAACAATGGTGGCATCCATAGCCCTAGGATAAGGTGCTATGTTAAACAGTTTATTTCCTTTTGCGGCCGATACATACGCAGGGCAAGGTGAAGCCGCTGTCAGCGTTGCCATATCCGTTACAGGTATACAACTTTCTACAGCTATTGGTAATGAAACTGTTATCGGAAACGCTGTTGTATCCGTTACAGGTCAAAGTCTAACCACTACTCAAAACAGCGTTGTTGCTTCTGGTGCAGCGACTGTTCTTGTTACAGGGGAAAGTTTATCTACCACTTTAGGAACAGCGACTGTTACAGGATCTGCTTTAGTTGCAGTCACAGGGGAAAGTTTAACTACTGCCATAGGGGATGAATCCGTCACAGGTAATGCTACTGTTTCTTTAACAGGCGAATCATTATCTACTACTCAAGGTAGTGTTCAAATTGGTATTGGCATTGATGTTCTTGTTACAGGTGAACAATTAACCACTGCCATAGGCGATGAAACAGTCGTAGGATCGGCCACTGTTGTATTAACAGGAGAAGCTCTTTCTACTACTATTGGTCCTTATTCTATTTCTGCTGATGGCAATACAACTATTGTTGTTGGTCCTGAGCATGAATTAGACACTGCTATAGGAACTCCTGTTGTTTCAGGATCTGCTGTAGTATCCGTCACAGGTGAAGATTTAACCTTATCAATCGGTGATGAAAATGTAACAGGTGATGCTAATGTTACACTCACAGGAGAAGCATTATCCGTAGCTCAAAACAGTGTGACTGTGACAGCCAACGCTGATGTATCTGTTACAGGTGAATCTCTCAATACAGCGATTGGTGATGAAACCGTTACAGGTTCCGCTCTCGTTACTTTAACAGGCATACCTTTAAGTATTGTTCAAGGTTCGGTAGAAGCTCAAGCGGGAGCCGATGTCCCTGTTACAGGTGAGGCTTTAAGTACAGCTCAAGGTAGTGTCACTGTTGAAGCAAGTGCCGTGGTCACTTTAACAGGTATCGAATTAAGTGTAGTTCAAGGAGGCGTGGGTGTTATTGCATGGTCGCCTGTGGTCCCGGGAGTCACGAATGCTTGGACGCCTGTCGATGATAGTAATACAAATACATGGACAGAAGTCGACGATTCTGCTACAAATGTATGGACTGAAGTTGATGACAGAGAGGTCGCATAAAACATATGGCAAATAATTTCTTATTTAACGGGGCAAGCTTATCGGACGCTACCCTTACAACCATTTTTACCTCTACCAATAAAAAGGTAATTATTGGTTTATTGTGTTCTAATACAGGGAGTGCCTCGATCAACGTTTCCGTTAAAATTGATCCTGACGGTACAGGAGCCAATGAACAATTCTTAGTTAAGAATGCTGCTATTCCACAAAACTCATCTTTGGAGGTCATCTCTGGAAAAGTTGTTTTACCAGCCTCAGGGAAGATTAAAGCTCAAAGCTCATCATCCTCAGGAGACTGCGATGTCAATGTTTCCTCAATGGATGATGTTAGCTAATGGCTTATATTGGTGCAGCTCCTCGCAATAATTTTGCAAGTTTAACCAGTCAACAGATTACTGGTGATGATGGTTCTGTTTACACACTTGACCGTCAAGTCACTGTACCCGAAGATTTGGCTTTGTTCGTCAATGAGGTGAGGCAGAATCCAAACACTTATACAATTTCCAATAGTGGACTTCAATTAAACTTAGGTGGAACTATTTCTGCGAGTGATACTTGTTACGTGGTCTACTTACAACAAACTTTAGAATCTGTTGGCCCTACACCAAGCACCGTGCAAGGGACAGCGTGTGCTCCTCAGTTTTTTCAAAACAATCAACAGACCTTTAATGATTTAACTTTACCTGCCAATAGAAATTGCTCACTGGTAGGAACAATAACCGTAGCACCGGGCAACACGATTACAGTTCCCGCTACCTCAACCTTGGTGATCATATGACCAGTATTTTAGAAGTAGAACAACTCGATACGTTAAGCAGTAATGCTTCGAGTACCTTGACGATTGGTGGAGATAATACTTCAACAATTGCTTTTAAATCAGGTGCAACTTTTTCTAATATTACTCAAGGTATTACTGGAGCAGATATGTGGAGAATTAATTCGAATCAATCTTTATCTGCTGGAGTTGAAACAGCAGTAACTGCAAATTGGGAACAAGTAGATACTGATAGCTTTACACCTATTGGAAGTTCTATGACTCAATCGAGTGGTATCTTTACTTTTCCAACTACAGGAATTTGGCAAATTACTTATTATGCTCAATTTAATGGACCTTCTCAAGGTGCTACCTATGCTGGTGGACCAATATTTATTTCTACTGATAACTTTTCCTCAGAAGATAGAGCAACTGAAGTTTATTCATCTATGTATCATCCTAACTCTTGGTGTGAAACAGTTTCAACTCATATTTTTGATGTAACAAATACTTCAACTCATAAATGTAAGTTTTATGCTGTATGTGAATTTGCTTGTACTCTTTGGGGTTCTACTGATAAGACACGAACAGGTGTGACATTCATTAGACTAGGAGACACATAAAATGAGCAACATCTTAGTCAACACCATTAAAGACACAGGCAATAATACCTTGCTCAGTAGTGACGGTTCAGGGTCCGTGACTCTCGGTTCAGGGTTCCCTCAGAATACTCCATCTTTTTTTGTTAAATTATCAAGTAATCAATCAATACCAAACAATACAGCTACTAAAGTTACTTTTGACACAGAAGTATTTGACACAGATAGTGCTTTTGCTTCTAATAAATTTACAGTACCCACAGGTAAA
>DATKVL010000153.1:0-1395 GCA_035530115.1 Dehalococcoidia bacterium
CATCATGTATTCTTTCTCAGATGCTACATGGCAGCTACCTGGTATCGGATCCATGTCACCGTACTGCTCTTTCATCAGCTTCTCTGCTCCACGCTTCGTCTTAGCGAAGACACTGTTCCAGCCACCGCTCTTGAACGTAAAGACGAACTCTTTCTTCTTTAACTCTCCTCGCTTCTTCGGAGCAGTCTTCAGCTTTAATTCAGCGATCTCTCGCTTAGCTGCTTGCAGTTCGTTCTCTACTTCTCCCTTGTATCTCGACAAGTAATAGATCTGCTTGCCTTGATCTTGATCAGCAATGGCTGATTGCAGTCTGTTCAGGAAATACTGCTTCTTCGGCAGTGGATTAAAGTTTCTTTTCATCTGTAATCGTGTGTATGAGTTAATATATTTCTTTGTGCTTCGAACAAACCTTTCATGTATTCGATCTCGATCTGTGCTCTGGTTATGTAGCTTTTGAACAGAACAGATTCAACAGTTTTGCCTCTGTTATTCATAACGAGCTCGAGCTGAAATCCGTTGGGACCATCGCTTAAAGCTTTGAAACTAACAGTTGTCGGTGTACCTTTGAACAGCTTGTTCTTAGCGATGTACTGCTTAGTAGCTTTCACCGCAATCGATTGAGCAGTCTCTTTGTAGAAATCGTATGCCTTAGGCGCGATGTTCAGTAATTGAATTTCTTTCATGATTCAGATTTTAATCTATTGATAACGTAATCGAGCATTTCAGTTGCTCCTCTATTGTATGCCTGTACGAGTTCGTTCTCACTAACCAGTTTAGTAGTTTGATTTTTCAGTTCCGTAAATTCTTTGATCAGTTCTTCCATGTTACTTAATGTGTGTTTGCCGCAATGGGAAGATTCGAACTTCCTGGATCCTGGTCCTTCATTCGGGCTATCATCCGAAGAGGCAGAGCGGTATATTTTAAAGGTGTCCTTTTTAAATTTGTATAGTTAAATATAACCACTTATAGCGACATCTGAAAATCTAGAATGTTAAAAAATGTTAAATGTGTTTTTTACGTGAAATAATTGGCAAAACATTTTTTTATCCCACAGAAAATGGTTATATTTAACTATACAAATTTAAATAAACCTATTATGACCAAGAACACACGTATGAATTACATCGACCGCGTTAAAAAAGGAATCGAAGTTTATGCCGCTATGGAAGAACTGGCAAAGAACGAAGAAATCAATATCTCTTTCGGTAACCGTGGAGAATTTAAGATCCGTTGCCACGAGTTCACACATGCTGATGACACTATCAGTCGTTCTTACACGATCGGCGATGGTCAGGTATTCGGCCGTCAAATGAACATCGACTCTGAAAAGAGCAGCAAATCATATCTCTACTGTTACTCATACGATCTATTCAGTAACAAAACAGTTGCTAAACT
>DATKVL010000154.1:0-5290 GCA_035530115.1 Dehalococcoidia bacterium
CTGAGGAAGGGTAGGAAGATTAATTGGTATTACCTTATCATCTCCCTCCATCTGCCTTGTGGTGAGGATAACCTGCGCACCTTTTTTCAGCCTGGCTTGACCATCTTTCAGCTTGCCCGTGCGATACTTTGGCCCGGGCAAATCCGTAAGTATAGCAACAGGGATTGCCAGATGGTGGGACAGCTTTCTTACGGTCTGGATATGACGGGCGTGTTCCCTGTGGGTACCGTGGGATAGATTAAGCCTGGCGACATTCATGCCAGCCTTTATCAGTTGCTCAATCACAGCAGCCGAGCCAGTAGACGGACCGATGGTACACACTATCTTGGTTCGCCTTTCAAAAAGGTTGGAGCGTTTCATAGCACTGCCTAGCTCTGCCAAAGTATTACCTGTCAATAACTCCGATACCAGCCTTCAGTCACCGGGGCGAATTTGCCGTTTTCAGCCCCCAGCCTGGAATACCAGGGCTTACCATAGCCATCAGCTATTTCAGCTAGTTTCTCCAACCTTGGAGCAGCCGTATTCTGGAAAAAATTCATCCTCTCATCTCGGGAACGAATTTGGGCACCTTCCTGCCACAGGGCACGCCCTGCCAGGAAACCAGAAGCTCCCGCCTTACAGGCTATCTCTACCTGTTTCTTGAATGAGTCGAAGTCAACGCCAGCACTGAGCAGCACCCAGGGTAGTCGGGATGCCTGGTTTAACTCTTGGCATAACCCCAGCAGCTTTCCTTCATCTTGCTCAAACTTAATATCTGCCGGGAATTCTGCTTTCAACACATCGATGGGCAAGGCAGTAATCTGCCGGGCAGTTTCAATTACCAGACCAGGCTTTATCTCAGCAAACTTCTTCGAGGATGTCCCGCCTTGATTTATGCGTTCTTTACGAATAGGACTCTCTTTTTCCTCAGTGGGATAGCTTACCGGCTCAACCAGAAAGGCTATATCCTCTTTAAGGCATTGGTCGGCCAGCCTTGCCACCAAATCGAGCTGTTTTGAGGCGACATCCTTTAGGTCGGGCCTGAAGTAGATTAAAAGCTTGACCGCTGAAGCTCCCATTTTTTTCACTTTTTTTACGCTCCAGCCGGGCAAAAGCTCAGTAATTCTAGCTGTACTGTCTCCGGTATAACCGGTCTTTTCAATGCTGACAAGAAGCCCTTTAGGTCCGGGCAAGAGACCTGCAGCTATAGCCTGACCAGCTCCATATTCCGGGTCAAGCAATACGGCACTGGCAAAAGGCACTACCGCTTGACAGAGATCAAGCTTAAAATCAACTATATCCTGGTAACTCACCGCAGCAGGGTTTTTTTCGTTCAGGGCCCGCTTAAGCGCTCCCCTGTGGTCAATGGCACACATTGTCATCATGCCCTTGGAATCAGCCAATTGCTGGAGTCCTCTTAGCTTGCCGATAGATATGTTCATCACATCACCTCATGGCAGACCATGTCCTTTCTTCTATTCACAAATGAGCTTTCTCATCTCCTGGAGGGCAAAGGCAGCAGCACCGAGCACGCCAGAATTTCGACCCAGCTCAGCAGAAGCAAAGCGCACAGCTTGGAAAGCCTCTGCATATGCTCTCTCTCCAGCCACCTTGAAAGCTGGCTCGAGCAGCATATCACCGATGTTCGATAAACCACCACCGATAACTATCAACTCGGGGTTGAATATGTTGATTAAATTAGCCAACCCCACACCTACGTAGTAGCCAGTCCGAGCAATAAGTTCTTTAGCCAGGCTATCACCCTGCTCGGCAGCGCTATGAATGACCTGTGCCGTCACCTTTTCCACGTCACCCTCAGCATATTCCAGGATGGATGTCCTGACTCCTTCTTTAATCCGATGCCTTGCCTCCCTAGCTAGGGCTGTCCCCGAGGCCAGTGTTTCCCAACAACCTCTGTTTCCACAGTTGCAGATTGGACCTTCGGCATCAATGGTCATATGCCCCACCTCGCCAGCGGTACCAATAGCTCCATTGTAAATCTTGCCATCAATGACAATGCCTCCGCCGATGCCTGTGCTGAGAGTAATATAGATGAAGTTACGAACACCCCGGGCGGCGCCAAAATAAAATTCCCCCAGGGCAGCGGCATTGGCATCATTGGTGAGAAAGGTCTTCTTACCCAGCCTTTCTTGCATTATGTCTCTTAGGGGAACGTCTCGCCATCCTGGCAGATGCGGTGAAGTAAAGAGGATGCCCGTCTCGGGATTTGAGAGACCGGGTGCTCCAACCCCTACGGCAGTAAGCTCTGAAATTTCAAAATTTGCCTGCTCCAGAGCACGATGCGCAGACTCCAAAATAGACTGGATAACTGCTTCATGGCCTTTTTGGGCTGGTGTTATACTGTGGTCGCGCGATAGCATTTTCCCCTGCGAGTTGATCACCGCCGTCAGAATTTTGGTGCCTCCAAGGTCAACACCAAGAATCAAAGTTGTTAAGTCCTCAGGCATTTTTGCTCCCCCGTCAGCATAGGAAACCTTCTTTCCACTCGCAGCTCATCCTACCAACAAGCATTGTTTACTGCTATGTCCTATTGTATACTGGTGTAAATAACAACTCCAAGATAGCAAATCTGTCGTGGATAATCAAAAGCGCGGTAAAATCGCCAACTCTTCCATCCCGAACCTGGATGACTCGGATAAGGGACAAGTCAGCATGAGCTTTCCCAGAGCAAGCGGCATATTATTACACCCGACCTCACTTCCGGGTCAATTCGGGATAGGAGACTTGGGAAAGGAGGCTTATCAGTTTGCAGATTTTCTGGCTAGCACTGGGCAACGTCTTTGGCAGATTTTGCCCCTGAGCCCCACTGGCTACAGCAATTCTCCGTATCAGTGTCTTTCTGTCTTCGCTGGAAATCCGCTGCTTATAAGCCTGGAAAGGCTGGTTGAAGATAAGTTTCTGGAACCTGCTGACTTAGAGGATAGGACTTCCTTCCCTAAAGACAGGGTTGACTATGACTCAGTTACCAGGTTTAAGATGCCCTTGTTAAAAAAGTCCTTTGAGACCTTTCAGAGGAAAGCTGCTCCAAGTGAGCGGGAGCAATTCGAAGTTTTCTGTCAGCAGAACACTTCTTGGCTTGAAACTTACTCCTTGTTTATAGCATTGAAAGAGGCTCATGGCCTCGCTGCCTGGAACACCTGGGAGGAAGGTATCCGAAGACGGCAGCCGAAGCCTCTCGAACGCTGGAGCAAGAAGCTGGACCACGAAATCTGCTGCCACAAATATCAACAATATCAGTTTTTTAAGCAGTGGTCTGAACTAAAGAAGTATTGCAATGAGCGCGGGATCAGGCTCATCGGTGATATGCCCATATTTATTGCCCTTGATAGCGCTGAGGTCTGGTCGCACCCGGAAATGTTCTATCTGGATACCAGTGGTAAACCAACGGTGGTGGCCGGGGTGCCGCCTGACTACTTTAGCAAGACAGGGCAATTATGGGGAAATCCCCTCTATCGCTGGGATGTAATGGCCAGGGACGGCTATGCACGGTGGATTGAGCGCTTTCGGGCAACACATGCCTTGGTGGACATCATCAGGTTGGACCATTTTCGCGGCTTCGAGAAATACTGGGAGGTTCCAGGCACAGATATCACTGCCATGAACGGGCGGTGGGTCTCCGGACCGGGGGTTGAACTCTTTAAAGCCGTGCAGAAGGCATTAGGCACCCTACCCATTATTGCTGAGGACTTAGGTATAATCACACCAGAAGTAGACGCACTTAGAGACCAGCTTGGCTTTCCGGGGATGCGGGTTCTCCAGTTTGCCTTTGACAGTGACCCCAAAGCTGATGATTACAAGCCTCACAATTACCCGCGAAACTGCGTAGTGTACACTGGCACCCACGACAACAATACAACCATTGGCTGGTTCAAGGGTAGCACAATAGAGGATACCACTCAGAGCAGGGAGGAGAAAAAGAGAGAGAAGCAGGTTGCCTTGAAGTATCTTGGCACAGATGGGCGCGAGCTCAATTGGGATTTCATCCGCCTGGCTTTGATGTCTGTCGCCGATACAGCTATCATCCCTATGCAAGATGTTTTGGGATTGGGCAGCGAAGCCAGGATGAATTTTCCAGGTACCACGGAGGGGAACTGGTGCTGGCGTTTTGTGCCTGATATGCTGACCGCAGAAATCAAAGACAGGTTAAAGGAATTAACTGCACTCTATGGACGGTAATTACAGCTTGATGGTCTTGTACCGGAAGGCTTATTAGGTTGAAAAGTCTAGCCTGCAGCTAAGAAAGTAAGCCAGCTTGACCATAATAGTCAGTAGTAATGTGCCTTTGGTAAAGCCAGTATTATGTCAAATCGAATCATTGATTATTACAGTTATTGATAGTATACTGTCATCATACACAGAGGGGGAGGTATTCCATGAAATTATCTTGTCATCAAGAAAACTTAAATAGAGGGCTAAGCATCGTAGGGAGAGCTGTAGCCACTAGGTCCACTTTACCTATCACCCAAAATATCCTTTTATCCGCTGAGAAATCGCGTCTCAAATTGGCAGCTACCAATCTGGAAATGGCTACCACGTGCTGGATTGGTGCTGAAGTGAAACAGGAAGGAGACATAACTGTGCCTGCTCGCTTGCTCATCGACTTTGTTAATTCCTTGCCCAGCGACTTAATTGAAATCAATCTTCCCGCTAACAGTCGCATTCTGGAGCTTAAGAGCGGCCATTTTCAAGCCCATATTCACGGCATTGATGCCGCGGATTTCCCGCCTATCCCTCAGATAAGCGATGGCATAACTACCACCATTGAGGCAGCTAGTCTCAGGGAAGGAATTACACAGGTCGCCTTTGCTGCTGCCACTGAAGAATCCCGCCCGGTATTAACCGGAATTAACACTGAGTTCGATGGCGAGCAGCTCAACCTGGTGGCTGCCGATGGCTTCAGGCTAGCTGTCCATAAGACAACCCTCGGCTCGCCAGTCAGCGAGAAAACTACGGTTATCGTCCCGGCGAGAACCCTCAATGAACTGAATCGCCTTCTTAGTGAGCAGGAGGAACCCGTAGAAATCACCGTAAACGAAAAAAAGAGCCAGGTTCTCTTCCGCCTTAAGAATGCTGAGCTGGTTTCTCAGCTTATTCAAGGCTCCTTCCCCAATTATTCCCAGGTTATTCCTCAAAGCTATACCACGCGAGCTGTAGTAGACATTAATGAGTTTCTGCGGGTTACTAAAATGTCCTCCATATTTGCTCGTGATGCCAGTGGCATAGTTCGTCTGGTCATTACCCCGGGTAGTGAACTTACTCCAGGGAAGGTAACTGTTTCTGCTCAGGCTGA
>DATKVL010000155.1:0-8294 GCA_035530115.1 Dehalococcoidia bacterium
TGTAGTAGACATTAATGAGTTTCTGCGGGTTACTAAAATGTCCTCCATATTTGCTCGTGATGCCAGTGGCATAGTTCGTCTGGTCATTACCCCGGGTAGTGAACTTACTCCAGGGAAGGTAACTGTTTCTGCTCAGGCTGAAGAGGTTGGAGACAATGTTGGTGAAATCGACGCCCTCACTGACGGAGAAGAGGCGAAAATCGCCTTCAATGTAAAGTATCTTTCCGATGTTCTATCTGTCCTTTCCCAAGCCCAAGTCGCTCTAGAACTCACCACCCCTTCGAGCCCGGGAACTATCCGCCCTATAGGCGTGGACAATTACGTTCACGTAGTCATGCCCATGTTCGTCCAGTGGTGAGTAGGTACGAATCAACCTCAAGCACGTCTGGCTTATTGTAGAGTATTCGCGCCTTTTCCGAGCTTTCAGAAACAACTTCAACACACGCCACCGCATATGCTAAAGGTAACGATGCGGATGCCCAATAGTGCGGAGTATCTCTAAACCATGATGTATTATCCGCTACATTCTTGATAGCTTTTAGAGCTTCTGTTATTTCGCCGTTCTTATCCATCCCTTGACGTATTTTAACACTCAGCCCATAATAATCGCATGCTCGACTTTTACAGGCGTGCTTGGCGAATTCTATTTCCAGCATTCTGTGTCCTGCTTGCCGGACTAATTCAGGTCATCATTTTTCTAGACCACAAGTGGTATATGCCTTTCATCGCTATTTCACTTGCATCTCTGACCCTGCTTTGTTTCACGCTAGCTTTGATATTTCTCTTTAAAGACTATCGGGAAGCACGTAGGAAAGACAAAGAGGCTAAAGCCCCTTCCGTCTACGAAAAAAGAGGCATTAGGTCACTGTGACCTGGTCTTTTATGATTCTATTTGCATTCCTTGCAAAGTACGCATGGAAGGGTATACATCCCTAAGACCACACGTAGATATGGATGTGAATAGGGGTATAATATTAATGTCTCAATAGATACCTTAAAGTGATTTAACAATGCCTGTGTATGATATTTATTCAAAGCGGAAAAAGCAACAGGAACAAGCAGGTCAGCCTGATGTCTATAAATATGATGAGATACCAGAAGGTTTGCTAAACCAGGTAATATATATCTGGCAAACCGCAATTGGTACTTGGCGTAAAGGCAACTACGACTATAGTAATGAACCACCAGACAATATCTGGATTGCTATACACGATATAGTATGTAGAGAATTAGGACTTTCTTCGTTAGGCAGACAGGGAGATAAGGCATTTACGAAATGTTGCAACTTTTTATTAGAAGAATCCGACATTGACAATGTATTAAGCTTGATTGAAGTATCTTTTCGCATGATTGAAAGAGTTTGCTCGACATTACATAGTTACGAAAAACAACAAGCAAAAATTACCCAAGATCCTGACGATGCTATCAACGAATTAAATACTAGGTTTAAGGAACATGGGATTGGTTACCAATATGTTGGCGGTATGATTGTCCGGATGGATTCTCAATATATGCATACTGAAGCCGTACTCCCAGCTATTTCTCTTTTCCAACAACCGGGTTTTGAAGGAGCTTCCGAAGAATTCTTACATGCCCACAAACATTACCGCGAAGGTAATAACAAAGACGCTATTTCTGATGCGTTAAAAGCATTTGAAAGCACGATGAAATCGATTTGCTTATTAATGGGCTGGGAATTCCCTGAAAATGCAACAGCAAAGCCTTTAATCGATATTTGTATCGGGAATGGATTAATTCCTCAACCTTTACAAGGTCATTTCGGTTCCTTAAGAGCAACATTAGAAAGTGGACTACCTACTACAAGTAATAGATTAGCAAGACATGGACAAGGGAAAGAGAGAATTATTGTTCCAGCCCACTACGCTGCTTATGCACTTCATCTGGCAGCAACGAATATCGTCTTTCTAGTTGAAGCATACATGGCGATAAATAAATAGCAGTTGGTCAAAGCTAGCTTATTAGAGCTTTTGGTGACCAATTACCATTACACACTAACGTACGCATGAAAGGGCAGACATCCCCTTGTCATTCTCACAATACTATTATGATTCATCTTAGAAATCACCTTCAATTTGTTTAACAGTAATAATACGTGACGCTAGTCTGTCTATCGTATCACTATCATATCTACTACCTTTAATATCTCTTAAATTCCCTATCATTTCATTGATTTGACGTTCTTCTTCTATGATTATGTACTTAATATCGTCTGCCTTAAAGGAAAGTCTAGTTTCATCCGTTTCAAGCTTTTTGTTTGCATCCGCTAGCTTTTCCGGTTGTTGATATATGTGCCTTTGTATAGACAATTCTATTTTGTTTTTCTTCAAGACACTTCTATGTGGCACGTAGCGCCACTCATGCTCATCATAGAACCTTATATTCTCTTTGGTAACACGCCCATTTCTATATAAAATTCCCTTATACGGTTTCATATACAGCATGACTTCATAAAACGCCTGTGCAATTGGACTGGTATCCCACAGAAGGCCATTTGTTACCACGCTTAGTCTATTTGCCATATGTGAATTTTTATTGAAGTAAATAACTGGATTAAGTCCCTTGCTTATCCCCCATTCTTTTGTCATTCCCAATCCATATCTACCATATATTTCAATATGATTCATTAGTTGAGATAATGGAATGTCACAAAAGCAAACCATCGGGAAAGCATCTTCTGCAAATTGTTGCTTATCTTTATCTACCAAATTGAATTCTTCGTAACAATATCTAGGGTAAAATGTATTATCAAGTATGCCTAGGAGATTCTCAAAACAAGATGTAAGGTGAAACAGTGAATCAGGGCTCAACCTACTCATAATTTTTTGACCTGCCTCTATTAATCAATTTACCCACTACCATATATGATGTCAAGAGCATCTTCTTAATTGACCCCATTATGCTCGAAATCAAACTAAAAAGGGAAATAGTTAATAAATCCCTGTCTCAATTGAACAATGGGAAAATAGACTCTTATACTCTTACTGAGTAAGAAAAAGGTATACAATATTTATACGCATCATTGGACAAACATCCCTATGTTCGTGCAGTGGTAGGCAAAGCTAACTCTAGAGGAATCACACCTCTAATCTTTGTGGTATCATGGCTGCATAGATAACTGAGGGAAGAAATTTTCGCTCTCAGGAGGTGTCAATAATGAGTATGTATGAATATACGCTTGATGAACAGGTGGCTTTACTTACCATGAATGAGAACAAATTTAATATAAATTCCGTTACCGAATTTCTGTCAGTGCTGAACGAAATAGAAAAGGACACGGATGCTAAGGCATTGATAGCCAGGTCAAGCGACGAGAAGATATGGTCTAACGGCCTAGATCTTGAATGGCTATTGCCCCTTGTTCAGAAAGGCGAAAGAAGTGTCACCGATGTTTTCGTTGCAAAACTGAACGAACTCTTCAGAAGGATACTTTTCTATCCTATGATTACTGTTGCTGCGATTACAGGCCACGCCTTTGCGGGTGGGGCTGTTCTGGCGTTTTGTTTCGATTTCCGCTTCATGAGGAAAGGTCGTGGATATCTTTGCATTCCCGAGGTCGACCTCGGCATACCATTACTCCCGAGCTTCACTGCATTGATGAAAAAAGCTATACCGATGGATTTAGTGGAAGCTATGCAACTCACTGCAAGGAAACTTACTGCTGAAGAATGCGAAGCACGCCATATTATAATGAAAGCCTGTA
Source organism: Dehalococcoidia bacterium (assembly GCA_035530115.1). GTDB lineage: Bacteria > Chloroflexota > Dehalococcoidia > GIF9 > AB-539-J10 > RBG-13-51-36. Next base: position 3,722 of record DATKVL010000155.1, read on the forward strand.
CTATGGACGAACTAATGAGTGAGGCGGTATCCTTTGCCAAGGGACTGAACAAGGAAAGACCTATAGTTAGTAAATTGAAGAATGTGATGCATAAGGATATATTGAGAATCATGGAGGTTGATGACCCAGCTGCCTTAAAATCACTAGATTTTGGGTTGTGAGCCTTCCGTATCTTTGAATCTATGTAAAGACTATAGCGCGATGCAGATGTCACGACTAATACAACATCGATAATTCAAGCGGCCTAAAACGTTCGCTGTCACAAATGTCTGTCTTGTTACCGAACGTTTCTGACTTTTGTTACGCCCCACCATGGTTGACAGGCAAGAAGCTATTAGATATACCTAATTGGACTGGCTCGGAAAGGCAAACCCGCGCACGCCAAGATATTCATCCCCATGTTCGTCCAGTGGTGACTCCTTAACTCCATAGTATTCCTTGGACACCGCACAAATAACTATTAACAATTTCCTTAATGAGAATTTAACGATGTTATCATATAATGGTGCAATAAGTACTATAAGGCAAATAGAGGGTATGAAGATAATACCTAGTTCGAAAAGACACCATTATGTGGAAAATAGTTAGCATCTTTTTGGTTACGGTAGCCTTAATTACCGGAATTGCAATCTGTGTTTATACCACTCCTACTTCCCCAAACCCGGAAATACGAACTTGGTATGATTTGGATGCCGTCAGGAACAACCTGGGCGGCAACTACACCCTGATGAACAACCTTGATTCCACCATTCCCGGTTATGAGGAACTGGCAAGCCCGACAGCCAATGGGGGAAAGGGCTGGGAGCCAATTGGAACTATTGGGGAGTGGGGTGACCGACTTACCGGGACTTTAGACGGTCAGGGTTACGAGATACGTGACCTGTTTATCAACCGCCCTGACGAATATTATGTAGGGCTTTTTGGTGCTGTTGGTCAGGAAGGAGTCGTCAAAAATATCGGCTTGGTGAACTTCACTGTGAATGGCTTTAAATCAGTCGGCGGTCTGGTGGGATTTAATGATTTTAGCACCGTGAGCAATTCCCATTCCAGCGGCAATGTGATTGGCGATTGGAATGTTGGCGGTCTGGTGGGACAGAATACTGGCGCTGTGAGCAACTCTTATGCCACAGGCAGCGTGACCGGCAATAACCGGGTTGGCGGTCTAGTGGGATTTAATCATTTTGGCACCGTGAACAACTCTTACTCCACAAGCAGCGTGACTGGCAGCAACTGGACTGGCGGTCTGGTGGGAGAGAATCGAGGCACTGTGAGCAATTCCTTCTGGGATACCGAAACCAGCGGGCAAGCTACTTCAGATGGTGGGATGGGCAAGACTACGGCTGAAATGCGGAACATCGGCACTTTCTCGGGTGTAGGCTGGAACATAATCGCAGTTGCTCCCGGCTCGACTAACACCACCTTCACCTGGAACATCGTTGACGGCGAGACCTATCCCTTCCTGGGCTCAACAAAGTCGACATCTCAGAATCAGCAACCGCAAGAAGATAATTTTGTTATTTCTTTAACCGACAGTGGAGAAATAGTGTTGTCAGAACATGAAATACAGGCATATCATAACGATGATAACGCCTTTATATTGAATGAAAATGGAATTAAGAAATGGAATTCATTTCTTACATATCAGACTGTTCCCAAGTTAGCAGATAGTCTCTTTTCGCGGGAGTTTGTTCTTAAGATTGAAGGGCAAGAGATATGTAAAGGTGAATTCTGGTCATATGCTTCTTCCACGTCTTTTTCAGGAGTTGTAATATTAGACTCTCTCTTCAAACTAGATACCGAACACAACATACTTTGGATTAAGTCATTTTCCATGAATTCGAATACGTCTTTGGATGCTGCAATCAGTTTGGAACTTATTAGCTTTTTCGAGAAACGTAATCTGCAAAAGTAAATTTTTTTATTTTATTGAAAAGGCAAACGGTATCAAATATTCGTACGCATGAAAGGGCAAACATCCCCATGTTCGTTCAGTGGTGACTCCTTAACTCTATAGTATGTCTTGGACACCGCACAAATAACTATTAACAATTTCCTTAATGAAATTTTAACAATGATATTATACAATATTATGATAAGTATTATAAGACGAATATAGGTTATGACGATAATACTTAGTTCCAGGAGACACAATTACGCGGCAAGAGTTAGCGTCTTTTTGATTGTGGTAGTCTTAATTGCCGGGATGGCAGGGTGTGGTGTGTTTTGCCTTGACCTCACTATTAGCAGCACCGATGGCGGGTCGGTCACCACCCCAGGAGAGGGAACTTTTACCTATTGCGCTGCGCAATGTTGTCCGTGGGTCGACCTGGTAGCCGAGGCTGAGGAAGGCTACCGCTTCGTCGAGTGGACTGGCGATAGGGATTTGCCTTGGAACGTCGACGCTGCCATAACTGGCATGCTGATAGGCCACGACTGCTCCATAACGGCTCACTTCTGGCCCGAATGCACCCCCATGGTCGCGGCAGGTGGTTTTCACACGGTGGGGCTTAAGGACAATGGCAGGGTGTTCGCCGCGGGAGACAACTCTCACGGGCAGTGCAATGTCAGCAGCTGGAGGGGCATCAAGCAAACCGCCGCAGGCAGCTATCACACGGTGGGAGTTAAGACCGACGGCACCGTGGTCACCATTGGAGACAACTCTGACGGGCAGTGTGATGTCGGTGGCTGGACAAACACCACTCAGGTCGCCGCAGGCGACGCCCACACAGTGGGGCTTAAGTCCGACGGCACTGTGGTCGCCGTGGGAGCCAACGACGCCGGGCAGTGTGATGTAGGCAGCTGGACAGGCATCAAGCAGACCGCCACGGGCGACTGGCACACGGTGGGGCTTAAGGACGACGGTACCGTAGTCGCCGTGGGGGAAAACGACGACGGGCAGTGTAATGTCGGCAACTGGACAGATATCGTCCAGGTCGCCGCAGGCGGCAATCACACGGTGGGGGTTAAGGACGACGGCACCGTGGTCGCCGTGGGATACAACTACTACGGGCAGTGCAATGTCGGCAGCTGGACAGACATCACCCAGGTCGCCGCAGGTTTGTATCATACTGTAGGGCTTAAGACCGACGGCACCGTGGTCGCCGTGGGAAACAACGATGACGGGCAGTGTGATGTCAGCAGCCAGAGCTGGACGAACATCATCCAGGTCGCCGGAGGTAGCCATCACACAGTGGGGCTTAAGGACGACGGCAACGTGGTAGCCGTGGGATACAACTACCACGGGCAGTGCGATGTCGGTAGCTGGATGAAAATCACCCAGGTCGCCGCAGGCGACCTTCACACAGTGGGGCTTAGGGACTACGGCAACGTGGTAGCCGTGGGATACAACTACTACGGGCAGTGCGATGTCGGCGGCTGGACAAACATAGTCCAGGTCGCCGCAGGCGCGTATTACGCGAGTCACACGGTGGGGCTTAAGTCCGACGGCACCGTGGTCGCCGCGGGAGAAAACTACCACGGACGGTGCGATGTCGGCGGCTGGATGAACATCACCCAGGTCGCAGTAGGCGGCTATCGCACGGTGGGGGTTAAGACCGACGGCACCGTGGTCGCCGTGGGAGACAACTACTACGGGCAGTGCGATGTCGGCAACTGGACAGACATCGTCCAGGTCGCCGCAGGCGGATCTCACACGGTGGGGGTTAAGACCGACGGCACTGTGGTCGCCGTGGGAAACAACAACCATGGGCAATGCAATATTGGCAGCTGGACGGGCATCATCCGGGTCGCCACAGGCGGCGCTCACACGGTGGGGCTTAAGGACGACGGCACCGTGGTCGCTGTGGGATTGAATAATGTAGGGCAGTGCGATGTCGGTAGCTGGACGGACATCGTCCAGATCGCAACAGGCTTCTCTCACACGGTGGGAGTTAAGTCCGACGGCACCGTGGTTGTTGTAGGACTGACCTCCGAGGGGCAACAAGATGTCAGCGGCTGGACGGACATCGTCCAGATCGCCGCAGGCGACTCTCACACGATAGGAGTTAAGTCCGACGGCACCGTTGTCGCCGTGGGAGATAACAACTACGGGCAGTGCAATGTCGGTGGTGGCTGGACGCTTATCAGCTAGGTCGCCACAGGCGGCTGGATGGACATCTTGCTTCAAACCACTAACCTAGAGGTAGAACACTTAACGCCTTTTTCCCAGAACTACCACACGTAAGACTGTGATTTAGCCGTTAAATCTATTCGAAATAGCTATACAGAACGTACGCATGGAATGGTAAACATCCCGATGTTCGTTCAGTGGTAACAAAATAATAACTTGTTGGGTAACAATTGCTTGTTTTGTTACCTAACATTTCTGACTTTCGTGTGGTCCTGCATTGTGTTAATCATGATTCATTCAAACTTTGGTGAACTAATCAGAATCCAAGCGGTCTGTCGCGGTGGCTAGGGTGTCTTACCTGTAGGTTGAAACGGGGAGCGTGTTTCGTCCTACCGGGATTATTGTGGACCCTGCGGAACTGCTCTACACCAGCTAGCATAAGAAAGGTTAAATGTCTTCATCATATGGTTCTTCCCTTCTTGCCACCCTGACGTTTGGCTTCAG
>DATKVL010000156.1:0-13367 GCA_035530115.1 Dehalococcoidia bacterium
TTCCGTCGTCTTGCGGAAATGTCGGACGAGATGGCAACTAGACCGGCTTCATACAAAAGACCGCTGACCTATGAAGAGCATCTGATGGAGACGCCTCCCGCTCGCATGACGTTGGATGAATTAGAAGATGCCTTCGATCACGACTTTATGACTGAAGATGATTACATGTTCTTCCAAGAGAGCTTTGTGGATCTCGAAGATGACATGATGGATCTTCTAAAGGACTATCATCCAAGCGGGTTTGAAGATATCAATGACATCGAGATCTTCCCTAATCCCAAGAAGGAGAATGAATTCTTTGCGAAAGTTCGCTATCTCGGAGATGACGATCTGTACTACTTCAAGATTTTTGAAGATGAAGTAATGGATCTCAATGGTCCAGATGACATTCCTCCTCGATTTGCGGAAGGTGGTGAAGTTAAGAAAGAAGATAGCACCGCGATGGACTATCTGAGATCTGTTGGTCAATCTCTTTTCGGTGCCGTTCCTTTTGGAGGCGAAGAACTGCCATTGATTGGCGCAGATGTTGGCGAGCAGATCTACAAGAAAGCTGCTTATCCTCTGGCTGGTCTCGCTTCTCAGTGGTATGGCGTCAATCCTACTAACGATGAATTTGAATATGCTGGCCCTGGCTCAGATATGATCTATGGACGAGGCAGACCTTCTTATCCGATGGAAGAGCTGCAGATGATTGATCCTGAGGAATATCGTCGCCAATACGAAGCCTGGAGAGATTGGAAAGGCGAGACAGGTCCTATTCCTGGAATCATTGACGAGACCGCTCTTCTGCCGGCAATGCCTCAGATGATCGAGATGATGACGGACATGGACGAGATTAGCACCAATCCTGACTATGAGCCGTTCATTGGCGCTCCTGAGCTCTCTTTAGAGGCGTCAGATCGTGCAGCTGAGAACTGGGAACGCTCGCTTGCGAAGTTCGGTCTGCCAGAACCTGAGGGCTTCGTAGAGAATGCTTTGATCTCTGGCGGGATGATGGTTGGACAGATTCCTGTTCCTACTGCATGGCTCGGTCGACTTCGGGCTCTATTTCCAGGTGCGAAGAGTACTGTGGAAATGGTTAAGAATGCTGGCAAGTTTGGATGGCTGAAAGCTGCTGCTGGATCTGCGCCTGAGTTTCTCTTTCCAACGATTGATCCCAGCACTGCCAATTATGTTACGGCTTCTTTGTTCGGTGGCGGTCTGATGACCATGCTCGGTGGCGTTGGAGAAGAAGTACCTGAGGACATTCCACCTGACATCGCCTCTCTGATCCAACGTCATAATCAAGGCGACAAAGAAGCGACTCAGTTACTTCAGGAAATTCTTGACAATCACGAGAAGCAGCAGAGCCGAGAAGATACCGTTCAACGCTCTCTCGAACAGATGGGAAAGAGCGGAGCGTTTGCTGGAGGAGGTGCAGTCAAGAAAGCGATTTCCAAGAAGTGGAGAATCTGGGATCCAAAAGAGAAAGTTTGGGTGAGCCAACCTTATAGCGACAAGAATCGGGCTCGTCATAGGATGGACAAACTCGACAACGACTATGGCGCCTATCGCTACCAGGTAAAGGAAGTTGAAGGAGATGAGGTTCCTAAATTAGCGGGAGGGGGAAAGATTCGAGGTGGGGCTCATGATAAGATAGTTAATTTTAAGCGACAACAATTGCTTAAGAAGAAGGGACTCACCGAAGAAGATGCCGAAGGACTGCGAGACTCGATGGTACAACATCAGATTGACTTTCTTCACTCCCTGAAAGAACAAGGAAAAGAGATTGATGAAGCCGATTTGAAATGGCTAATCGAGATGGGAGTCGATCCTAAGGATGTGGGATTGGCCAAAGGTGGGAGGATCTCTCGATCTGAATTATTGAAGATGGCTAAAGGTGGCAAGATTTCTCGTCGTGAACTTCTCAAGGGATTAGGTGCTGGAGCAATTGCTGCTGGTGCAGGCGCGGCAGGATTAGGTAAGACCGCAGTTAAGAAAGGAGTTCTCGAGGCTGAAGTTCCCGTTGCGGTCATTAAGAAGGCTATTGGTAATCCTCGAGATTTGGCTATGCGAGTTAGTAAGGCCGACTTCTCTCCTGTGGAATGGAAGCGACTTAAAGGCTACATTGATGAATGGATAGGTGACTGGGAACACGATCTTAGCTTAGAAGAAGGAAGCGCTCATCCAGACTCTCCTCAGAACGTGAAAGAATTAAGAGCAGCAGTTGATCGTCTGAAGTCTATCGAAGATTTGGCTGATGATGTTGACTTTAACCGAGATCAGAAAGCAGCGGTGATGGATCTACTGGAAGAGATTGAGGATACCTCGGCACCTTATTCAGGAGAAGGCAACCCGGATTGGATTGAGCTGGAAGACGACTTTGATTTTGCGAGTCGTTTAAGTGCTGAGTTCCATACTCCTCAATCCTTCAAGAGAGAAGCCTGGAAGAATGCTTTGAACGAAGTTCCCAATCCAAGTCCTAAGGTTCGAGGAATCTTCGAGCAGTATGTCAATGACGCTCGAGTCTTCGAAGATCGAATGGAGTATGGAATAGAAGATCTAGCTTTTGCTGAGGGAGCTATGCCCGGAGAAGCCGCTCTCTTCGAGAAACTCAGCACGGAAGAGGCCAAGCAATTACAGCGAATGATTCACGCCAGTCCTGATGGTACATTCACACACTTTTAGAGAGAAAGATAATGCCGAGTAAAACACAGAAGCAAGCGAGGTTCATGGCGGCTGCTGCTCACAATCCGAAGTTCGCTAAGAAAGTCGGCATTAAGCAGGGCGTGGCTAAAGAATTCAACAGAGCAGACACAGGAACTAAGAGGTTATCAAAGGCAATGAAGAACCGTAAAAAGTATGCACAGGGTGGGCTGGCAACAATGCTCAAAAACAAATGGGCTCCTCAGATGGCAGTCGGTGGACAAGTTCCTCCGCGTAGAATGGTGCCGCCATCAATGCCTCCTCAAGGTGGACAGCCAGTTGGCATGATGGATCCACGCCAGAGAATCCCTGGTGGTCAACCGCCTCAGGGTGGAGGACTCGCTCAGATGATTCAAAGGGCGCGTAGTCAGCAGCAGTCAGGAGGCGCCAGACCGGGTATGCCGCCACAAGGCCCGGCAGGCGGTATGCGGGGCTTTATGGACCAGTTACGGCAACGGGGTGGAGCTGGCGGCTTCCCAGGCCCTACTGCAGGCCCTCAGCAGCCCCAAGGCGCGCTTTCCCGGATTGCTGGTAGGTTACCCGCTACCGGAGGGCAAAACGGGCTTCTCAGGAGCGCTCAGGGCGCCTACCGGAACCCCGGAAACCGGATGATGGGAGGTGCTCCCCGTGCCCAGTTCGCGGCAGGAGGCAGAGTGAGAAGAGCGATCAAGGCTTTGAATGGTGCTCGATCAATGCTCACAGATAGTGACCCTGACTTCGATCACATCGCAGATCTCTTGGCTAAGGAAGTTCCTGAAGCTAGTCACATTGCAGAGAAGATCAAGAAGACTGCTAACGCTGAGCCGAAGACGAGTGATCCCGATGAGTTCCGAGATGCCTGGCTATCAATCAACAAACAGCTGAAGGAATTGAAGGCGAAGTTGAAAGAGGCTAAGGAGTAAGTTTCTTTAGTAGCTTTCGGATCTTCGGTTCATCTTCATAGGGTGCGTGCATTCCCTGAGACCTGAGATATTTGCGGATCTTTGAAGGAGAGATCCCGGCTTCAATCGCGATGATCGCAATGCAGTTGGCTTTGACCTTCTGGGCAACTCGTTTGGATTTGGCGACGGGCTCAGAAGGCATTCCCTCATCTTCGATCTTCTGGTCACCAAAGTCTTCGGGGTTGTTCGGCCAATCCTTTATGAGTTGGAGAGCTTCATCGCTAATGGGTTTCTCTTGCATGATTCGCTCGATGTGAGTGATGAATCGAGAGACCGGATATTCTTCTGTGGTTTTTCCGAAGGTAACGAGAGGTGACTCGTCGTGAATCCGTAAGTCTAAGCGAACGGGAAAGACTCCCTCCTGTTCATTGACGATTCCTATAGCATAGGTCTTCCCCCTGAAACAGAGAGCTGGCTTATTGCCTGAGGCAATTTGTCGTCCCTCATGCACACTGATGTCAGTTGGTATATATCGGACTGAAGCTTCCACGTTTCTCTCCCAGGTTTTTTGAGTTATACCCATATTATAATAGATGTAAATCTTAGTCGAGCGGCTTTCTTCTCCTGAGAATTCGAGCGAGAATTTCGGCAGCCATCTCGGGTTCGTTCTTGATTACTACGTCATAAGCCATCTCCATCAACTGCTTATGAGTAGCGCCGTTGATATCTCCTGCGAACTTACCGGGAATGATGTAGATATGAGGAGTGACTTCTGCGATGATCCAGACAGTGCCACCGCTGCGAATGTTCTCACGAATCCATTTGATCTGTGAGCGGCGCATGCCTTTCTTGTCTTTGAATGGATATTGAGAATTGGGGTTCTCAGAAAATTTCAGTTCGAGTGTTGGAGAACAACCAGGAGCGATCTGGCAGTGCACATCAGGGAATCCCGGTGAGGTTGGAGATTCGATTCTCGAGTAGTGAGCAAGAGGGAGGGCTACATCACGTAGCCACTCCCAGAGGTTTGCCTCGCTCACTACAGACCCAAAGCTTTTCGCACCGCCTTCAGATCTTTAGAGCCATCCTTCCAGCTCCAGCGACTACCCTCGGCACGTTCAATGCCTGCGGCTCGAAGCTTTTGTCGTGCCTTCTGGCCAGTGATCTTCGCTTCTGCTGCGAGAGTCGCCAGAGTTACACCACCGTCTTCCGATTTCTTACTGACTTTCTTGGAAGTCTTCTTCACTACTTTCTTCGAGACTTTTTTCTTGCTTGCCTTACCTTTTTTCTTCGTGGCCACTTTCTTCTCCTTCGTTGTGGTTGTATGCTCGGGAAGAGGCTTTGCCATCTCCTCTTTTATTGCGTCTGCTGCTTTTTTAATGTCTTTCATTCTTCCTCCGATAACGATCACAGACTAATGTCGCTAAATTCTTCTTCTTTACTACGGCTAAATACATGTCCTCATCCACTGTGTCTTCCGCGATCAAGTACCAATAGTTGACCTGCAAAGTATCGAAGGCTTGAACTCTGAACCTCGCTTGCTCGTAGTTGATGAGACTATGATTCCAAGAATAGAAAATATAGGTGTTTGATAAAGATAAGTCGATGGCCTCGGCTCCTTGAATCTGAAGTATAATCACACGAACATCAAATTGTCCATCATACTCATGCTTACCTGAGATGATCTTGGAGGTCACTCCCTCTTCGGTTAGGAGCTGGCTTATACGGGCAATCTCGTGTTTGAACCGGCAGCAGATCACGAGATGATCCTTCTTTGCCAGTTCAGGCGTCCTGAGCGCCCTCAAGAGGACCGCTAGCTTCTCTTCCCCAATACGGTGTACCGTGCGTTTCTTCTTTCGCTGACCGGGCACTCGCTCGTCCTGGATCAGATAGCCACCTGCGATCTGTTGAAGCTTCATCGCCAGTGTTAGAACAAGCGGAGTACTGACGACTCGGCCTCGAATCATTGTCTCTAGATCCAGACTCAGCTCGTCGTAGTGAATCCAAGATTGTTTCTTTAACTGAAACTTGATCTTTCTGTGCCGAATCTTGGCCGGCATCAATCCTTCTGCCTTTCGAGCTTCTCCCAACGTGATCCGATAAGAATACTTGTGGAAGATCTCATTGAATTCTTCTTCGTTCTGAACACCCACAATCCTTTTGTAGATCGCGCCAGTAGAACGATTCTCTTTGCTTTCGATCATAAGAAATCTATTCTCGAAATCTTCCCACTTGCCGAAGACACCGGGCTGAATGAAATCATAAATAGGCCACGCATCTTTATGTCCTTGTGCGATGGGAGTTCCGGTAAGAGCGAGTCGATGAGAAGCTCGTTTACCAAGCGTGCGAATGAAACGTGAGTTACGTGTTCCACGCTTCTTACAACGATGCGCCTCGTCAACAATGACCATAATCGAGCGGCCTTGCTTCTGCCACTTGGTTGCAAGTTTGTAATAACGCCGACGATCAACGGCTTCCTTTGCCGAAGCTTCAAAGTGCACGTAGCGCACGTAACAATCCCAGTCCAAGTCAAGGTGTTTGGAAAATTCTGAAGACCAAACACGCAGAGCCTTCTTTGGACAGACGATGAAAATGATATCAGGTTTGACATGGTCAGCTATCGCCAGTGAAACTAGGCACTTGCCTGTGCGCTGTTCAGGAAAAAGAGCAAAGCCGCTATAGCGTAATGCTTTTCTAACGGCTTCACTCTGATAACCCCTGAGAGTTGTCTTCAACAAGACTTATGCAGCCTCGAGTTCCGATACATCAACTTCCCAGACGTCGCCTGCAGAATCTTCGACCTGGGCTGTGTCATCGTCCATTTCGACAACGACGCCTTTCACAGTGTCGCCTTCCTCATCTTGGAATTTGACCTTGCTGCCAGTGCGAATCTTCTTAGCTCGGCCTTTACCCTTTTTCTTTTTGGGTGCCGGCTCTTCTTCTTCATCTTCTTCTTCTTCTTCGTCCTCTTCTTCTTCTTCGGGCTCTTCTTTCTTCTTGCGGGAACGACGCTTCTTAGGAGCTTCTTCTTCCTCTTCAGGCTCCTCGTCTTCGTCTTCCTCTTCCTCTTCACCTTCCTCTTCTGCGCCCATGAAGCCAGTGATGCGAGGACGATCTTTTCCTTCATAGTCCTCGTTGGTCACCTCAATACCAGCGACTTCACCAATCAAGTCGTTAGGATCAATGTCCATGTCGTCTTCTGCCACTTCCAATCCCAAGCACTCGAGAATAGTTCGGAAGCGCCACAGCGACTGCGGCTGCAGAGAGATGTTGTCGTGAATCGTAGCGCCAGCGCATTTGCCATCCGCGATCTTCCAAACGCAGTGCAAATACGGCTCACCACTGTTCTGTCCTTCTTCCTGGGTGAGCTTGTGAAGGGATGCGTTGTAGTTGCCATCTGGAACTGGACGACCACCGCCTGACTCAACACCTTCAAAGTTGACACTAATCATTCCTGACTTTTTCTTGCTAGACCTTTTCTTGCGAGTGGATGCTGCTTTTGCTCTTGCCATTACTTTCTCCTGGTTACTTTCTTCTTGGTTGCCTTCTTCTTTGATGGTATTATCTTTCCTGTTATGAGATTCACGATCTTCTCATGAGTTGGATCAACAACAAAATCGGGAAGCGGTCCTGCTTCTACTGGTCTGCGCACCTTCGTTGAGTAAAAGGCATGAGGACCGATGCGCATACAGTAGTCCACAGACCTAACTTTCTTTCCTGCTTTCTTGGTATAGGACTCTCGAATGAACGTACTGCCGATAGCATCGACCGCTCCATCAATGAAAGATCCCACACTGGGCATTACTCGAGCACCAACGCTCGGCTCTAATGCCTCATCCTCTTCTTCACCGCCATCGAATGTTCGCTCATGCGCGATGAAGCACATATTGTAATCATCAGCCAGAGCACGGAAGTTGGCGATGGTCGTCTTTAACAAGCCAGACAGATTGCCCCATTCCTTGCGAGTGAAGAGTTCGCTCTCGCCTTTCTTCGCTCGCTTCCTGATCTCAGCCATGCCCAAGTCCTGCAGGTTAGTCATCTGATCAATCACGATTGATTTGTACTTCGTCCCTTCCTTGAGATACCAGAATGCATCTTCGATGTCATCCCAGCTCGTCACCTTTAGAAGGTCGATGTTCTTCTTGTGAGCAATCGTCTCAGTGCCTCGCTCGTTGATGTCCAAGAACAGAATAGGCGTAGGAAAGGTAGAGCCAAACTCCGTCTTGCCCGTTCCTGAGCGGCCATACACTAGCATGACTAGATGTTGCATGAGTTCGGTCACTGGCGAAATCTTACTTGCTATTGACTTTCCGCTTTTTGGCGCGCTTCTTTGCAACTTTCTTTTTACTTTCTTTGCCACTGAATTTCTCCCGATCTACATAGTGAGCCTTCTTGACGAAGTTAACGTCTAGTCCTCTGACATCTGCTTCGCATAGTTGTTTGAATTCGCATCCCTGGCAGTTGAACTTGCTCATACTGCGTGGGTGAATTCCTTTCAGGTTCTCAATCATGGCGGTAGTCGCCCGGAAGTCCTCGACAATTTTCATGATCTGCTGTTGAGATGGTGCCGGCAAGAAGACGCGCTCAAAGAACATCAGATCGTTCTTCTCGAGTTTCTTCAAGAATGGCTGATAAGGTTTTGGATCCAGATGGTGCTTCTTAATCTGCGCCTCATACGTGGCTCGATCACAACGGATGTTCGCACGTTGAGACAGTTCTCCATTCTTCAGAACGTCAGGCAAAGTCGGAGGAGTTGTGCGAACGTAGTCCCAAACAATACCGTCAGCCGGTCTACTGGCCTGCCAGCGATTCCAAGCCCAGATGTACAAGATCAACTGCAGTTCGTGGAAGCGATCTTCAGGACCAGGAATAGACGCATGGAACTTGTGATCCATCAGCCAACGACGCTGGTGTTGATCCATAGCCACCTTGTCGATATAGCCAATGAATCTGAAGTCGGCCATGATATCTGTAGCCACAAAGATTTCACTGTCTTCATATTTCAGATCGTCATTCTTGTACTTCTTCATGTACGCTTCGAAGATCCGCTCAATCTCCCCGATGATATCACCGTGTTCTTCCTTCTCTTCCGCAAAGAATGTCTTGAACTCTTCAGCGTATTTCTCAAGTGCATCCCAGGCGTCTTCTGGAAAGTCCTTGAGCTTCTTCGACATTACATGGTTATGCAACATCTCATGCAAGATCTTTCCTCGTAGCATAGGAAGGATAGGTCTCTTGCGTGTGAGACGTTCGGAATAACGGTAATGATGTGCCTGCATGCATTTGCGAAACAGGTTGACTTCACTCCAACTCGTAGATGGCATTACTTTCTCCTGGGCTCTCGATTCTAGCTCTTCATTTTCTCAATGTAAACAACTTCATTCAACAAACTTTACGCCTTTGCCCCAAGGTCCTACTTCAAGCTCTCCCTCCATAGGTAATCCCAGATTGATTTTGAAAGTCTTCATCAATTTAGGTTCCCGCATGATACGCAGAACTTTAGGTAACACCTCGGATTTGTATTCTGTTTTCACGATTCCGAGAATGGCGTCATGGTGCTCACCAACCAAGCGGAACTTCTTGCGATCAATCGTCTCGTGTACTTCGACCATCACCGCTGCTTTGTAATCGCCAATGAACCCCTGAATTGGGCTGTTGATAGCTTGCCGCTCGGCTTCCATGCGAACGAACTTGTCCCTGGCTTCGATACCCGGCAATCTCCGCAATCTCCCAAACAAGTTCCGAACATAACCGTTGAGCTTCGCCAGCTTCTTCATTTTGTTGTGCCATCCCTTCAACCCCGAGTACAAACTAAAGTAAGATTCACGTGCTCGATGTGCTTCGTCAAACGTAGCATCCCACTGATACTTCACGCGAGCAGTCTCCATGAATTTCTTTTCGTACATGCCATAGAGGAAACCAAAGTTGATAGCTTTCGCTTTCTTACGTCCTTCTTTCCAGCCTCCCCAGATAGCGGTGCAGACTTCAGGCCCTGCGACAGTTACGATCTCAGCATCTTCCACTAGCGTCCTATTGCTTCCTTTCTTGAGAGATTGGGCCGTCTCCCTGAGATTCCGCACATATTCCCCGAGGCCTGCTGACGTAAGAGTGTGCATAAGTGTTCGCCAATGGACATCAATGTCTTCGGTGAAGCATCTTCTAAGCTCCCCATCACCACTAGCAGCCGCTGCAGCGCGGAGTTCAGCTTGAGAGATGTCTCCTTGGACGAACTCCCATCCATCGGGAGCGGTAATGAGATTTCTAATTTTGCCATCTCGGGGAATAGAGTGAATTCTAGACGAGTAGCGTCCTGTAACTGTACCATGAAGTTTATAGCTGACATAGAGTTTATCTCCTACCATGAATTGTTGAAAGCCGTTGATGTACGTGCTGATGAACTTCGCTCGTTCCCGGTAAGCCACCAGCTTATCCACCGCCTCATGAGTGCCCATCAGGCCGAGTATAGCAGTCTCAGACGTCGAAGGGCTCTTCTTCTTAGTCCATTCAACGCATTTCAATCCAAGCTCGTTATACAGGACCTGAGCGACCTGAGCGGGAGAATTCCAGTTAACCTTGTGTCCCGCTATCCGGTTTAGGTCCTGTTCGAGTTGGATCTTCTCCGACAGTAGCTCAAGACCGATGTTCTCCATGGCTTCGAAGTCTACTGTCAATCCTTCCATCTCGATGTCTTCCATTGCTCGAGCCGCAGGCATGACCAGCTTATAGAACAGACGTCTGAGTGGCAAGGATTCTTTGAGTTGTTTCTGGAAGAGCTTGACGAGTTGCAAAGTGTAAGTACAATCTTCCGCACAGTATTTGAAGTTGGGCATTGGATCTTCAGTGATTCCCTGCTTCCACTTTAATGGGATGTCGTATTCTGGAACGTCCAAGAAGTCCCGACAATTAGATGTCAAGTCGTTGGCGGTATTCTCGTTGAGAGTATGCGCGGCCAACATTCCATCGAAGTTCAGGTGGAATCCTGCGCCGAATTGATTTCTAAGCCAGAGGTTATCAAACTTAGCGTTCCATCCATACGCTTTCTTCTTCGTGACTCGTTGGATCCTGACTAACTCGAGAAGTAACAGGGATAGGGCCTTTCCTCTTCGCCAAGGACCAACGCCATACTGTGCGAAGTCGGGATGCATATGGCAAGGTATAATCCAAGTTCTCTTTGGGAGAGCGATGCCAATGGCGGTGATGTACTGGAGTCTCTTCGGGTCTTTATGTTGGAAGAGACCTGACGTTTCCAAGTCAAAAGCGAACTCAGATGCTGCCGTGAATTCCTTGATAAAGGTTTCAAAGTTTCCTCTCCTAACGATATTCCATTTGAAGCTTCGGTCTTGGCTTTCACCATTGACCGCTCGTGCGAGTCGAGCGATGTCGTTTTGGAAGCCAGGAAGCTTAGACGGGTCTCGCATTGTGTACGCTGGATGGTAGGTGGGCATCCCGATGTAATTGACTCGATCATTTTCTATCAGCTCCCCATGAAATTGATTGATCTTCGCTTTGCCTCGGAACAAAGCCTTAGTAGGTGGTAGTCCTATAGTGAGAACAAACTTCGGGTTAAGTTCTAGCAATTCCTTTTCGAGATACGGCTTACACGCTCGAACTTCATCCTGAGTCGGTGCTCGCTTATCTGGCGTCTGACACTTGACCAGGTTTGTGATGTAGGCGTCTTGTAATCCGTTCTTCTCCAATTCCCTTTCGAGAATCTTGCGAGGCTCCCCGGCAGTTGGTATGCCGCGTCTTAACGGCAACGGACTGTCTGACACGATCACTACGTCTGGGTTCTTTGGACCTACTCCTGCTACACAGACCGGCTCGGCATATTCCCAGAGCCCACAGTCACGACAATTTGGATTGAGGCTTTTCAATTAAGGTCCTATCCATCCAGTTACTCCAATCCCGGCAGATCGAAGTAAGGCTAGAGGTTCTTCGTCTCGATAAGGAATGACATAGACGAATCGACTTATGCCAGCGTTGATCATCAGCTTCGCGCAATCGTTACAGGGACTGTGAGTGCAATACAATTCGGCGCCATCAGTTTCTACTCCCGTCTTCGCAGCGAAGGCGATGGCATTAGCTTCCGCATGAACAGTACGGGTGCAGGGTTCTGTCTCGCTTACATGATGATTGCAATGAGGCAATCCTCGTGGCGCTCCGTTGTATCCACTCGAAAGAATGCGACCATCTCGAACGAGGATAGCCCCAACCGCTAATCGCTGACAAGTAGAACGTCGGCTGACTAGCTCAACGATGTTGACGAGTAATTCTTCTCGGTTTATTCTTCTTAACATGTCCAATCCTTATTGCTTTCCGATTTCGCAAAGCTCTGTAGGCATCTTTCAATGATGCGTGTCGAGTTCCATGATCACCACTAAGCATGAACTGATGGAACTGCGTCTTTCCTTTCTGATGGACCCTGCAGCGCAAGTCAGGGTATTCATTGCAGACCCACTCCTGACAAGTCCAGGCATGACCGTCGCAGAAGACCGTAGCTCTCCACGTCAGTTCTTTAGCTCGGTAGTGTTTCAATTGAGTAGTCTTCAATGACAGAGAAATATCCTTTGTCTTTCATTCGATCCAATCGAGCATGGATGTTCTTATCCGTTAGACATTCTTCCTCAGTGAACATCTTGCAAGGTCCGGTTAACTGAGCCAAAGCGAAAAGCTCACGGACTAGGGATCGCTTATGAAAAACAGCGTTCAATCCCAACTGGGTAATGGCGTATTGCCAATAAGCATATCTCTTAGATCCTCGCGTCGGTGGAACAACACTTACTGACCAAACGCCATCAATGATGTCATATTCTCTTGTAGCCATTATTTGTAATCCTCGCATATGATTCTGTAGTCATTCTCAAAGCAGTGCATCGACACGCAGTGAAAGACAAACATACCCGGCTTGATATCTTTCCACCCAGGCTGAACCCGCAAACAATCCATCATGTAGACTTGCAGTCTCAGCGAAAGATAGAGGTCATCGCGGAAGTGCCGGGAGAAATCACAAGACCTTATATAATAGGTCATGTGCAAATATCCGTGTCGATACAGGAAGTGATAGCCCAGGGTACAGGGTACTCTCTCCCCATGAACTACCCCTGTATCTTCTGGAAACCAGACAGGGAGAAACGCTTGTCGCGTCTCCGGGTTATTCGTCAAGTGCTCAACGACATCGGACAGATCACCATACTCGTAGCGAATCCCTAGATGAGGTTCAAGTCCGTCAACGTTGTCCCCGGCATCTTTGGGCCAGTATCTCTCCATGTAGGTGTGCGAGAATTGTTCTCCTGCTCGTCGGAACTTATCAGCTGATAGCGACCAGGGCCAGTTAGCCCATTGAACGCCAGGGTTGAGAGGTCTCCCGCCAACTCTTTCTTCAAAGTGATCGTCTGCCCAGGGAAGATTTGGCTGTATGTCTTCTTGATAGGAATTGTGATCTTCATCATTTAGTTGCACCGTGAATGAGGTGTTGAATAGTTCCCGCATTTTCATCTCGGGTTTGTCTGAGACATCTACACTCTGCCAACGCTTTCCATCCACAACGTATCCGACTGTTGCTAATGCCCGGCCAACGTCTCTGATGGCGTCTTTGAATCTGGCGTATGTTTTCACCGCTTGCTCCTAGGCGTGTAGTCCTCTTTACTATTATAATGAATCTTGGGCAACGGTTTACCGAATTTCAAATGTTTCTTCTCCAAATACTTCTTTATTCTCTTCATGTCGAGATTAGCCCACGCGAACTTGTGTTGAACATTCTCTGGGGAGAAAGGGAAGTGCTGATCCTCCCTATAAGCAGACCGC
>DATKVL010000157.1:0-1731 GCA_035530115.1 Dehalococcoidia bacterium
CTTCAGGCAAACTTGGAATTAGCTGACATGGGAGTCCTGCAACCCATCCGTTTAGAGGGGTGGATAAGGGCAGTTGTCGATGATGTGGAAAAAGCCTTCAAGCTTGTCCCGAATATTAAGCACCTTAATGTCTCCATCTCCACATCAGCCCAAATGATTCGAGGCAAGTTTCAGGGTACAAAGAGCCGAGAAGATATCGTAAGCATGATGGTTGATGCTGTAGAAGCGGCTCGCGCCCATGGAGCCGCAAGCATAGGTGTAAATGCCGAGGATGCCTCCAGAACTAAACTAGCTTTTTTAGTTAGATTCGGCCTGGCAGCTAAAGAACACGGAGCTCAACGACTCAGGTATTGTGACACCCTGGGGTATGACAACCCATTTACCATTTACGAGAGCGTCAAGACGCTAGCAGAAAATGTCGGAATACCTATCGAGCTCCACTGTCATGGCGACCTGGGAATGGCTGTGGCTAATTCACTTGCCGGGGCTAAAGGGGCTATAGACGGTGGACAGGATGCTTACATCAACACCACCATCAATGGAATTGGAGAAAGAGCCGGCAATGCTGACCTTGTAGCCACGGTTCTAGCTATCACCAAATCCAAGGGATTCGCTGACAAATATCAACTGGAAAAGCCCATAGACCTGACAAAGGCCTGGAAAATAAGCAGATTCGCCAGCTATGCTTTCGATGTCCCCATTCCCTTAAACCAGCCAGGCGTTGGAGCCAATGCCTTTGCCCACAGCTCTGGTATTCATGCTGATGGTGTATTGAAAGACCCCGAGAACTACGAGCTATACAGCTTCGACGAAGTGGGTAGAGGTGAATCGGAGCTTGTAGAGACTGGCAGGGAGATATGCTCAGGGGAATATAGCGGGATATCTGGCTTCAAACATATAATGGGCCAGATGGCGGTAAAGTTTAAAGATGCTGGGCAAGCTAAAAAAATTCTGGAACTAGTAAGGTATGCTAACGTGGAAGCGCAAAAACCACTAGTGGAGGATGAACTACTCTTCATTGCCAAATATCCCAAAGTTACGAAGAAACTGTTGACCCTTATACCACCAACCCATCCTTGACATCAGTGCTCTTTCCATTTGATAATATAGTTAATTGCGGGTGTAACTCAGCGGTAGAGTGCTTGCTTCCCAAGCCCGCTTTGAATAGTCATTGGGGGTGGATACCCACCAAAGTACCACCGCAAATAGCCATTACACGCTTATGCGGGAGTAGCTCAGTGGTAGAGCATCTGCTTCCCAAGCAGAGGGTCGCGGGTTCGAGTCCCGTTTCCCGCTTACTTCCCTTACCGCTATCATAAACACTGAGCCAACTGCCTATTTCACGCCTGCCATTCCGCCACTTTGGCATCTATTTCTGTTATTAGAATTCTTTCTTTGATACTGCGACAAAAATAACTGCCAGTATCCCCAAAAGCACTGTTGGAAGTACACATATAGCCCCTGCTAAGGATAAGCCAAAACTCTTCCTGTTCAGAGCTGATATGCCACCTGCTATCCCTATTACGCCCAAGACCAGAATAAGTATTCCCACAATAATAACTATAGCTGGTAAGAAATCTACCACAATCTCACCCCATTGGACCCACGGGATATGCGGAAGAGGCCACAACGTTCCCCCTATAATATTGTGTATTCCTATACCCACCACTATCCCTCCTGCAATTGCCTCCAATACTCCCCCTATTATGCTCAAGACTCCGCCGGCGGTAA
>DATKVL010000158.1:0-5020 GCA_035530115.1 Dehalococcoidia bacterium
GAATATAGTACTATCCTCACATCCCCTTTCCCCCAAATCCTGAATTCTAAGTACTAAATACTAAACAAATCCTAATTTTCAAATTCCAAACCGTCTGGGTTATTTGAATTTTGGTTATCTGATATTGTTTGGGATTTGGCATTTCGTGCTTGGGATTTATCCCTTTGTAGAGGCGGGGAAAAAGCCCCACCTTATGAAACTAAAAGGTGTGTGTCAATCCCATTGGCCCTCTACGAGATTGCTTCGGCTGACTTCGTCAGCCTCGCAATGATAAGAAGAGAACTCAGAATGACATCAGGAAAGGCTTATTTTTGCTAACAGAAAGGGTACCCGCTACCGCTAACTATTTGCACACCTTTTGATTGCACCTCGAGTCCCAAATTCTTCACGCTAGAAGGTGCCGGCGTGGTAAATTATTGCACTGGCCAGAAGGGCTTGCTAAAATAGCTCAACCGCTGATAACCAGGTTGTAGCTATGATAGATTCTCCTGTTTTAGTGCTTAATCAGAGTTATGAGCCCCTTAACTTATGTCGCACGCGTCGGGCCATAGTGTTAGTGTTTCGGGGCAAAGCCGAAGTGCTGGAAAATAACAGAGGTGAGCTTCATTCTGCTAACCGCGTATTTCAGATACCTTCAGTAATCCGACTCGTCTATATGGTTAGTCGTCCCCGCCATCAGAAAAAATTGAGCAGGTCCGAGGTATTTAACCGTGACCAATACACCTGCCAGTATTGTGGCCGTCAAACTAAGGAGCTTACCTTAGACCACGTTATTCCACGGCGGCGGGGTGGAAAGCACGCCTGGGACAATGTGGTCAGTGCCTGTATTCCTTGCAACAGGCACAAGGGCGGACGTACGCCGGATGAAGCAAGGATGAGATTGCTGCACCAGCCGCATCCTCCGCGCAATGATGGCTTCTATATTCCCTATCACCTTCTCAATAATCATGGTGAATGGCAAAAATATCTACCCTCTTTGAATTAACTTAACCCCAATTTGCTCTAAGTTTAATCGGGTTCCCAAGAAAACTACAACTTCTCTTCTGGATGAATTAATTCATCCAGAGCTACCTCTTTAACCACCTCATTATCCAATTGTATTGTTACCGTTTCCTTGAAGAAGTTAGTGCTGATTACCCTGGCTTTACCCCAGGGTGTTAATATTTCCTGTTTCGGCTGAGGCATCTGCTTTCTCATAGCTGCATATTCTTTGCTTTCATATGCCAGACAGCAAAGGAGCCTTCCACAGATGCCCGATATCTTCATAGGATGCAAGGCCAAGCTTTGTTCCTTAGCCATTTTAATAGATACTGAGGCAAAGCTGGTGAGGGAATTCTGGCAACATAAAGGATAGCCGCACTTGCCTATGCTACCCAACAGCTTAGCCTCATCCCTTGCCCCCACTTGCCTTAACTCTACCCGTCTTTCCAGAGCATGGCTCAATTTTCGAACCAAATCTCGGAAGTCCACCCTCTCTTCAGCGCTGAAGAATATGGTCAGGCGCTCACCCTGGGAATCATAGCGAGCCGCTAGTGGCTTCATCTTTAAACCAAGTTGGGCTGCCATTTCATTGCACTTGCTTAAGGCTTCCTTTTCCAGGTTCCGCCGAGCTTCTTCTAAATCCTCCGCCTCAGCCTGGCGTACTACCATCATTAATTGCCCGCTTGGTTGAGACGGGGCTTCCAGAGTAATAACTTTAGCCACGTCTAGCCCACGTCCAGTATCCACCACTACATAGTCGTTTACTTGCAGGGATATCTCACCAGCATCACAGTAAACTAATTTCCCTCTAGGGCGGAATTTGACTCCAATTATGTTAGCCATCGAGATATATTATATTCTAAACTCCGCAATGACATTCTTGTTCAGGATTTCACACTCAGTTTTTTTCTGGGTAAATTGAGCATAAGCCATTCCAATGCTAAACGGGGATTAACATTCTTAGAGATTTCCTCCTGTAGCAAGTAAAGATTAGCAAGAAACTCTTTAATCTCGTTCAGACTTAATCCCCTGGCTTGTTCTTCCAGAGCTATCTCATAATCTACATTGATGATGGCCTCCTTGCAACCACCTTTAATGAGCATCAAATCACTCCACCAGTCGAGCCAAATCTCTATTATTTCTGCTCCGGCTCTCCGGTTCTGGCCAAATTGGCTTGCCAGCTCTTGAGCGTAGGCAAACCTTTGCCCTAAGTCGGCAGTTAATAAGGATAGCAGCTTGGCTATCCTTTGAGATCGCTGCTCTAATATATCGTCATTTGTCAAAGCGGACAATGCCCAGCCAAGGCGACCATGGCACAATTGAGTCAAAAGCTTCGCTTTATCAGCATCAACATTATATGAGTTGACGAGTATCTCTTGTATTCGCTCTGATGGCACAGGCTTCAATTCCAGCCGCTGACAACGTGAAATAATTGTCGGCAAGAGGTGCTCCTCCTCAGCAGCTAATAAAAGCCAAACTACACTTGGCGGTGGCTCTTCTAATATCTTGAGCAAAGAATTAGCCGCCTCAGTAGATAGATATTCAGCGTCATCAATGATAAACACTTTACACTTACCTTCATACGGTGGCAAGTTGGCTAAGCGTTGCAGTCCTCGAATATCATCAATGCCAATTTCCGTTTTAGAATCCAAGCCAATAGGAGTGACATCAGCATGCTTGCCCTCCAAGATTCGCTGGCAGGAACGGCATTGACCGCAAGGCAGTTCGGGGCCATCGCAATTTAGGGCTTGCGCCAAATTGATGGCTAAAGTCCCTTTCCCCACATGCCGCGGCCCTACCAGAAGATAGGCGTGGGCTATAGCATTGGCTTTAAGGCTGTAATCCAGCAAAGATAAAATTTTATCCTGTCCTATAACTTGCCACATGTTAAATTAGGTCCAGGTTCATCATATCCTGATAAGTTTCCCGGCGCCGGATAAGACGCGCTCCACTTTCCTTT
This sequence comes from Dehalococcoidia bacterium, assembly GCA_035530115.1. Classification (GTDB taxonomy): domain Bacteria; phylum Chloroflexota; class Dehalococcoidia; order GIF9; family AB-539-J10; genus RBG-13-51-36. The sequence continues at coordinate 2,942 of DATKVL010000158.1, forward strand.
ACCATAACTATAGCTGGCCTGGGCATGGCATTATAATTGCTCGACATGGGTATGGAATAGGCGCCACAAACTGGAATAGCTATGATGTCACCAGGATGCACTGTAGCCAAATTGACATCCTTAACTAAGATATCACCAGACTCGCAGAGCTTACCAGCAATGGTAATCATCTCTTTTTCTGCCTCTGAAGCTTTGTTAGCCACCAAAGCTTCATATTTAGCTCCATAAAGAGCCGGACGGATGTTGTCGCTCATGCCACCATCGACACAGACATATTTCTTTATGCCGGGTATCTCCTTAATCGCCCCGACCTTGTATAATGCCACTCCTGCCTGGCCGACAATTGCCCTTCCTGGCTCGATAATGAGCCGAGGGCGACTCAATCCCAGTCCCGAAATAAGACCATTCAACTTGCCAGTTACAGCCCTGGCATAGTCAGCTATTGTGGGCACTTTAGAGTCCAGAGTGTATGGAACAGCAAAGCCGCCACCGATGCCGAATTCGCTAAGGTTAAAGCCGAGTTTTCCGCTCATTTCCCGGCCAAAGCGAAGCACAAGCTCTATAGCCAGTTCATAAGGCTGAATCTCGGACACCGGGGAGCCGAGATGGAAGTGCAAGCCCAGAAGGTTAAGGTTGGAGGCTGACAAAGCCTGGGTTACCGCTTCCTCAGCCTGCCTGGTAGCTAGGGGAAAGCCAAATTTGCTCTCTATCGTCCCGGTAGTAGTATATTGGTGAGTGTGGGGGTCGACCCCCGGAGTGAGGCGAAGCAAAATATCCTGGCTAATCCCTTTCTCTCCAGCCAACCTATTAAGCAATTCAAGCTCATAAAAGTTGTCCACCACAATTCTGCCAACTCCCAAATCCAGGGCAAGATTTAATTCTTCCGGCGTCTTGTTGTTGCCGTGGAAATAAACCTTGTTAAGAGGAAAATCCACGGAATGGGCGATGCTAAGTTCTCCCCCAGAGACGACGTCGAGTCCCAGGCCCTCTTCTTTAAATATGAGAGCCAAAGCCCTGTTCAGGAAGGCCTTGGAGGCATAAATGACCAGGGTATCAGGATAATATTTACAGAACTCGTCTTTAAATTCACGGCACTTATGGCGCAGGGTGGACTCATCAAAAAGGTAGAGCGGCGTGCCGAATTCGTTAGCCAGGTCAACAACATCGCAGCCGCCGATAACGAGATGTCTTCGATTATTCACCTCAGCGGTTAAAGGAAAAAGGGCTAGCTCAGGTGCTTTGCTTGTGTTCATGCTGATATGGTAGCTTGTAATGCCCAGGTAAGTCAAAAATCTTGAATGAATTTTCGCCGGCTGGTTAGAAAGACCTGTGGCCTCCTAGTTTTATAACCTACCTTAAAGGTTTTTTATAAATCCCTTGTGAATCTGCTATTAGAATTCCTCGTAACGTTTCGCAGATAAAAGAAGTTGCCCAAGGCAATTTAGGGAAATCTCTGATTTCCTTTTTATCCGCTGTTATATGACCCGAAGGGCAAGGTTGCGAAGCAACCGCAGAGTTCCAAACCCCGCCATAATTTAAATCTTTAGTCATTCGAGTTACCTCTTTTTGATTAATTCCACACCTTCCTTAAGAGCAATTCCACTAAGGATACCCTTAAGAATTTTGGCTTTGGTTTTAGTATCGTTTGGTTTGATATTGTCTGTTTTTATTTTTTGAATTGCCTTATCCAATGAATTTTCAAGAGTTTTTAAATCAAGTAAAGCCGCTGATTTGCAGTAAAAACTTCTCGATCTTCCATCATCAAAATTAACTATCATTGTTTCGAGTAATTTAATTCGTTTTTTCTGCTGTCCTACGAATTTTTCAATTCCATGTTCTTTTATAAAACTCAAATTCGGCATAACTTTTTTGTACGATGGGTAAGAAGAAGATTCTTTCAATTGTTGATATTCTTCATCACTTTTGAATTTAGAACACGGAAAGTCTGAACACTCAGCACAGACTTCAAGATTCTTTTTCTTGACACAACAAGTTATGAAGGAACATGATGGATGTTTACTAAAGAATTCTGGGCCACAGCAACCAGGACATCTTGAAGCCCCCACTGTATAGTATCTC
>DATKVL010000159.1:0-1100 GCA_035530115.1 Dehalococcoidia bacterium
TATTTTGTATCTATTTTCATCAAAAGATGAAATGCCAGTCTTTAAAGAATCGCTGACAACTTCATTGTTTTGGTTCAATGGCATTAAAAACTGATCTTCAGTTAACTCAAAATGTCCGTGAAAGTAATCATGGCATTTTTCGTCTATGATTACAGCATCGGGTGATGGCAGTTTACTTTCTAAGTAACCTATTGATGAGTTTGGCAATGTTGCGTGTGTTTGTAACACAACATTCATATTCCCTGTATCTGTGTACTGTTTAATATATTGACAATCGTTGAAATGTTCACATTGTCCATCAGTAGGATGTGAACAAAATTGGAAGTATACAGGCTGTCCTTTACTCGACGATATACTTACAACATGATCCTTAGCACACATAGTTTTGTTTGGTGCGTATTCATGTCCACGCCCATAGATTACCACAGATTTGATACTTGGGCATTTTTCGACTAATTCATTATGAATATCCCTAGCTAGTCTTTTTGTAGGGAGGAACATCCTGATTCTGATATTAGGATTTTTTTCATAAATCTTAATGATTTTATTAACAACAGTGGTTGTTTTACCTGTCCCTGTTGTAATCTTTAGGATTAATGATCCATCCGATTCATACCATGATTCAATAGCTTCATCAAGCATGGCAATGCCATCGGTAGCTGATAACTTATCCTCACTGCCGTATGGCTTTGGAAACACGTTTTCTCTTAATTGGCGAAGTGTTTCTTCTTTGCCAGTGATATTGAGTAAATCCTCAAAATCGCTAGGCATTTTACAATGTGGATTGTAGACAACGCCTGCATTATCAAAAAATGGTACACAGTATTTAATACCAAACTCTGAAGCGCAGGCTATGCCTTGACGCAGACCAGCATTCTTAGATTTTTCTAAATTCTGAAAGATGTAACCATTCTCGTCTTTTGAATAGCTGATTAAGTGATCATGATATGCACGACCGGCATACGTGGATATAACATCGACATCGTCTTGTATATCATTTTTAAAATCATTATCGCAATAGATGATAAGTTCTTTATTTGGATATTTTTCGACGAATTGAGGCACTACTGATTTAATGTTCCCAGCATTAAAGCAACAGA
>DATKVL010000160.1:0-1323 GCA_035530115.1 Dehalococcoidia bacterium
GAGCAGTTCGCCCACCAGCAAGCGCAAGACATCTGGGGACAGGGCATGCAGGCGCAGCAGTTGGCGGAGCAGGGGAGGCAGGCGAACGTGGCGGCGTTCGGACGACGGTGGGCTCCTAACACTCGCTGGATGTGAGATGGGCAGGAAGAGTTTCGAAGAGCGATTCTGGGAGAAGGTGGACCGGCGCGGATCAGATGAATGCTGGGAATGGAAGGCTCACCGTAACTCCGGGGGTTACGGCGCGTTTCGGGTAGGACATCGTGGGCTAGACAGGCGCTATGTCAAGGCTCATCGTGTGGCTTTTGAGCTGGCCGGGGGAGTTATCGGACCGGGTCTGTGCGTGTGCCATACCTGTGACAATCCTGCCTGTGTCAATCCGAGTCATCTATTCGTGGCTTCGAGGCGAGAGAATACTGCCGACATGATTAGAAAAGGACGGCACCTTGAAGGATGGTGCCGTGTGCGGGGGGAGCAGAACGGCAACAGCAAACTGACCGAGACGCAGGTCAGGGAAATTCGGGCCAGGTACGCGATGGGGAATGTGACTCAAGCATCCTTGGCCGAGGAGTATGGAGTTACTCACGGGATGGTGGGTTACATTGTGAGTAGGGAATACTGGGCCTGGGTGGAGTGAAGATGCCGACAAATGCAGTGCGCGAGCGCGAGCGACGGTTGGAAGAACAGGAGCGGCAGCGGGGACGGCCAGCGCCAGCACCGGCGGCTGCACCTGCGGCAGGACGCGGGCAGTGGTGGCGGCAGCCTGAACGGGCAGCGGCTGCACAGGTCGCGGTACCTGTGGCTGCGCCTACGCCCTCGCGGGGCAGGCCGTGGATGGACGTCGGCGTGGGGCCGTGGGGCCCGGCACCGCCAGCGCCAGTGGCAGTCGTGCCGGCACCTTCGCCTCTTCCAGCCAGGGGGCCGATGTTGCCGACGGTGTTGCGGCCGGCGGAGGAACCGGGGATGCAGTTGCCGACGTTGCCTGGAGCGACGGCGGTGGCCCGAGGCCTGCGGCGTTGGGGCCCGGTGACAGCGATGGAGACGGCAGCCCAGCGGATCGGGGAGGCCTGGCGGAAGGTGGTGGCCCCACGCGAAGCGGGGGAGTTGGGGGCGGTGCTGGAGCAGGGAATGGGAGAGGCACAACCCAGCAGGCCGCGCTCGTTCGCGGAGATGATGGCAGGGCCCACGATGCTGGCGATGGGGGCAGGGCCCAGCGCGACGGCGGCGGCCGGGGCGGCAGGGCAGCCGGCAGGTCCACGGCCGGAGATGGTGGGGCAGGTCCTCGGTGGGGCAGCGGGGCGGCTGGGCGAGGTGGCGGGGGCGGCC
>DATKVL010000161.1:0-1314 GCA_035530115.1 Dehalococcoidia bacterium
AATGTCGTTCACTGATCCACAGAAGGCTATTAAAATGCTGGGTCAACTCTTCTCCAGTGATGGTCTGTCGGCACTGAAGGACTACTACGTCAAGAGCTATGGATCGATAGAACAGGCCAAGCAGACTGCCTACAACGACCCTATAGGCTTCCTGAGCGACATATCACTACTGGGTGGACCCATGACGGTCGCAGGCAAGCTGGGCGGCGCATCAAAGGCAGGAAAGGCTGCCCAAGTAGCGGGAAATGTTTTGCAGAACGCTGACCCGGTGGCTGCGAGTATTGGCGCTATGAGGCTGGGAGGCGGCGGCCTTTTGACTGCTGCTGGCGTCCCTCAGGGGATATACCGCAGCACCCTGAAGCCATCGACAGCCAAGACCAATAAGTTTCAGCGCGGTGATGTCAGGAAGCGCGTTATTAACGAACTGATGGATAATGAGATTCCGATCAGCCATCAGGGTGTGGAAAAACTACAGGGCGTAGTCGATGTCCAGACGCAGAAGCTGGATGATATGATCACATCTGCCGACAAGGCTGGCACCATGATACCTATCCGTGATGTTCTGTCAGAGCTGGACAAGCTGCGCATTAAGCTTAGCGACCCGATCAGCAACCCGACTGCATCCAAGGATGTTGCGACGATTAATAAATTTACCGAAGATTGGCTACGACAGATTGGCCCGGTGAGCGAGATTCGTCCGTCCGAGGCCAGAGCATTGCGGCAGACTATGGATGAGAAAATCAACTGGACCTCGATTCCGACTAAGGCTGAAGGTCTGCCGGTAGCCATCGAAAAGGCCACTGCCCATGGAGCTCGTCAGGCACTCGGTGATGCGGCAGGAAGCGGGGATCAGGCACGAATAGTATCTGGCTTACTGGATGCTCAGGAGCCACTGAAGAACGCAGCAGCAAGGCTGGACAACAACAACGCTATAGGGCTGAGAGAGACCATGGTGCTTGGAGGTGGTATCGGTGGCGCTGCTTCCGGCCACTTGGATGTAAAAACGGCCTTGGGTATAGTGGCTGGTGGAATGCTGCTCAACAAAGAGGCTCAGCAGAAAGCAGCTCAAGCAATCTACAACAGCTCTAAGATCGACAAGGTGATGAAGCGCAACCTTATACGGACCTTGTTTTCACAGGGCGGTAGAGCTGGCGAAAACATTACCAGACAACAGGAGCAGCCCCAATGAGTGAAGCCACAGCCAAAAAGACGGACGAGGACCTGCAAAGTATTGTCAAGTTTGCCGTCACCGAGGCTATCGATTTTATTGAGTCTGACATCGCCGAGCAGCGCAACAAGGCACAGCGCTATGCA
>DATKVL010000162.1:0-3971 GCA_035530115.1 Dehalococcoidia bacterium
ATTCGCCCAGGGCATTATCACCACCAATGCCAAGTTTCACCCGTTCCTTTACAGAAAAGGGGCGGGAATGATTTACACTCCGGTGGGGCAATGGGAAACCTGCCTTACCTTGCAGGAGTATGACTTTCTATATGACTACAAGCTCGGGGAGTTTGAACCGACTGAGGGCTGGTGGCTCTGGTTGCCAACTGAGCCCGGTTATCGCTTATATGAGGGAGTGGTTCGCTGGCTATACGATAAGAGGGAAGGCACTACTGGATTAACCCGGTTAGTAATTCGCAGAATCAGTGCAGCTCTCTGGGGGAAGTTGTCTGAGACAAGGCGCGGAAAGCCGGGCCCACACCTTCAGCCCTGCTATGCAGCGGTGGGTGAGGCAAACGCCAGGATACACCTTGCAAAGACCTGTCTGGATTGCGGGGTAGAACACATTCTACATTGCGCAGTAGATGGGTTTATCAGCGACAAGAAACTGCCGCTAAAGACTGGACAAGAGCTCGGAGACTGGAGACTAACAGGCGAAGGTAAATGTCTGATAAGTGGCACAGGTGTGGTAGCTTTTGAAGGACACGATGGAGCAGGAGACTTCTCATTGAAGTTTAGTTGGCTGAATGATCAGATTAAGGCTCACCCCCGGGCTAGAAGCTACACTATGGAGAAACACAGCGTCATAGGGCTAGGGCTTGCTCTCGCCACTGATTTTAACTGTCTGGGCAAGGTAGTTCGCAAACCGAGGTCTGTGAAAGTTGGGGAGGACACTAAGAGATTCTGGATAGCACGACCTAACACCGGTGGACAACTATTGAGCGGGCAGAAGTGGGTTAGCGAACCGCTAGAGTATAGCCTTATCGCAGACTTGGTAAATAACAACAATGAAGGGGGTTAAGTAATGACAAGAATAGCAATAGATTGGTCTCACACAAAAGGGCTTACCACCTTTGACGGAAAGAAAGTAAGGACTGAGGACAGGGAGGCACTTTTATTAAGGCTACAAAAGAGTAGCAGGGATGGCGAGGAATCTAGGTTGACGGTAAAATCTATGATAAAGCTCCACTCGCCAGCCCTTCCCATGGACACAGGTAGGGAGGAATCTAATACTTCCTTAAAATCTAACATAATGCTCCACTCCCTATCTGTAATTCTTGAAGAAGGCTGCCCAACCTCGCTGCTATATGATTTAACAAGAATAGGTTGCCAGGTTCAACTTATCAGCAACAGGGCTACCCAAGACTATCGGGTGGCTCGGGGTATTGAGAAAACAGACGAGAACGATGCTAAGATTATCTGGGAACTTTCAAACAATGGGGCAAAACTGAAGACAGTTGATCTTAATGACAGATTGCTACAACTGCACTCGCTATACAACCAATATTGTCGTTATCAGAAGGCAAGGGTGGCAATGCAGAATCAAAAGAAAGCGTATCTCAGACACTTCGGGGATGGTGAATCTAACTTCGAAATAAAATCTAAAGTAAGTTTTCAACCATCCCCCGATGCCTTCGATACAGCCATAGACGCACTCAAAACAAAAGAGAAGAGTCTATTGGCAAAGCTAAAGCCTTTGGTAGCTGGGGGCGAATCTAATTCCAGAGTTCAATCTATAGTGAACCTCCAACCTCCAGCTGTTAAAGGTCTTGGTGACCGTATCTGGGCTGGGATTATAGTTACCGCTAACCCTACTCAATTCAAGTGTCTATCGGCTTACTTGCGATTCTGTGGGCTGACTTCGGATGCTGTCGAAAGCCATAAATACAATCGCCATGCAAGGATGTTATACCATATGTTAGCCGAGGAAACTATGAAGTTAAAAGACCTAACCTTTCGACCAATATATGATAAGTGTAAAGCGGACATTACTGGTAAGCACCCCGATTATACCAAAGCACATATTCACAACGGTGCATTAAATAGAACGGCTACAATGCTGGCTAAAGCTATATTCAATCATTGTAATAGTGATAAAGGAGTGGTATAACAGAGAATGCCATATAGTAACCCTGATACACAGCGAGTCTATATGCGAGACCTTATGCGTAAGCGCCGAACTCAAAAGGTTGATATTGCCGAACCGCTTGTTATACCCCCTAATCCCCCGGCGCAGGTACAAAGACCGCCGGTGCTACTGTGGGTTGCTTTGGCAGTGGCCATTGTGTTCTTTGCTCTGGCAGTGATTAGTGTCTATTACTAAAGGGAGAATGAGATGAGCGAGCCTTATTATCAGGACAAGTGGGTAACAATCTATCATGGTGATTGCAGAGAGATATTGCCTCAGCTTGATATGAAGGTGGACTTGGTGGTGACCGACCCACCGTATGGGGTTACACAAAATAAACAGGATAAAGTGGTGGATTTATCACGAATAATAATTTATCCTACAGTAATTTTTTCCCAGCAACCTTATACAACCCAACTTATTAACCGTTACGAGAAATTATTTAGATATGACTTGATATGGGATAAGGTACTTACTTCGGGGTTCTTAAATGCCAATAAGATGCCATTACGAAGGCACGAAGTAATACTTGTATTCGGTGATGTGCGATATAAGCCAATTAAGGTAATGGGGGAGAAAAGCCATAGTAAGGGTAAGCCCAAAGAAAACCGCAATGAGAATTATGGTGCTTATAATTTCGTTGATAATACAGACGAATTAGGATACCTCAAGCATCCTACAAGCATATTGCGGTATGAAAAACCCCATCCGTCAATAGCATTACATAGAACCGAAAAGCCAACAGAACTAATATCTTGGTTACTTGAAAGTTACTCAATGCCTGATAACCTAATCCTTGACCCCTTTCTCGGTTCAGGCACGACTTGTTACTGTGCAAAGGCGTTAAACCGCTATTCAATCGGCATAGAGATAGAGGAGAAATACTGTGAGATAGCAGCCAAGCGGTGCAGTCAAGAGGTTATGGAGCTAAGGGTTTGACATTTCCTCTACTTCCGTAGTACAACCCCCTGATTATTAAGAAAATGCCTTGATCCTTTACCGGGTTGAGTGTTCTCCTTCAGCCAGGCTTAATGTGTGCTTGTAACCAGAATATACTAGGTCTATAAAGGGGGCTTGACAAACTTCCCCGAAGGTGCTACACTAAGGTAAGTATGAAGATAGAAATGCAGAAACTCCATTGTAAGCGCTGCGGGCATAGTTGGTATCCTAAGCAACCGGAAGTAAGGATTTGCCCGAAATGTAAGTCTGCCTATTGGGATAAAGAGAGAATTAAAGGAGGTAAGGGATATGTTAGACAGGATTAAGGAACATTTTGGCTATGGCGAAACCGAAGGCTTAACCGTTGACCAATATTTTGCTCAGGCTACAATCGTATTAGTAATAGGTTGTCTCATTGCGACTGGAGTGATTCTCATAGCTCATTATTTTGGTTGGTTCTAGATGTACCTTAGAAATTGAATAATGCTAGGCTACCCCCAACCCGCAAGGCGGGGGCTAGAGTGAGTAGGGCAAGGACGAGTCTACACTGAGCTCTGTATGGATGAAGTAATGTAAGCTGGCTTTGGGTGTGCACAACCCTCGTCATGTGTTCGGGCTCGGTATCCACTCCGAGTGAACCAGCATAAAGGCTGACATTACAGTACAGATGATGTTCAAGAGAGCTACCTTGATAGCCAGGGTAGAGGGATGAGCGAGCCTTATTATCAGGCATTTGACATTTCCTCTCCTTCCGTAGTATCATAAACAACTGAGAGTTCTATTCGCATAAGCCCGGGAGTTGGTATTTTAGGATATTAACCCCGGGCTATTTTATTATCCCCCCTGGGGCTGGACCTCAACCGGCGAGCAGCACCGTTTCCCCTTATCAGTATAGCCTTCCATAGCTAAACACCCCTTTTCCCCTTAAAATCCCCCTATATCTCCGTCTTCTATGCTTTCACCTAGTATATCCTATACCAAGACCTAATAATGCACTCTAGCCCAATAATCAGCCAGTAAGGGGTGGTGGGTGGTGAGGGGA
>DATKVL010000163.1:0-2434 GCA_035530115.1 Dehalococcoidia bacterium
GAGGCTGTAGGTAAATCTTCGGCAGTGGCACTGCTTCTTACAGCAACATCGACGTTTTTCCCATATCTCTTTTCCATCTCTCGATAGGCAACTCTTATTTCCTCTTCCAATTCCTTAGGGCAGGGAGAATTTGCTATCAAATTCCTTATCTTTTCGCCCTTCTTCGCCAAATTTTTCATATCGTGTGTATCCAGGCCCGCTAAAGTGTCTTTGATTTTGGGGCTTATGCCTGCTTTCTCTACCACATACTTATATGCTTCAGCAGTAATGGCGAATCCGGAGGGTACATTTACCCCTTTCTTACCCAGATTTCTTACCATTTCACCCAGAGATGCGTTTTTACCACCGACTAAACCTACATCCTGTGCTCCAATCTCTTCAAACCATTTCACAAACTTCATGGTTTCTCCTCCCATTTATAAAGTATGGTCATATTCGCACACGCCATCTCAGCTAAATCTGCTTCCTTGCTTACAGGCAGGAAAACTAAAAAGCGGTACTTCATTATATCATGCCCCCGTAAGTTCAAAAGAAGGGGTGTTTTGCCCCCTCCTATTTGGCTCCACTGTGATCAGCTTATCCTGTTGCCATCTGCTGCAGCGCCATTTTAATCTTCTCCTCTAAGCTTAGCTCCTCAGAATCTGGAAGCTTGGAGATAGCTTTGGTGGCTTCCGTTAAAGAGTAGCCCAAGCCAGTTAAAGCAGCTATGACATCGGCACTCTCCGGGGCCAAGGGCAGGGCTACCTCTTTCCACTCTTTTTCCAATTTGCCTCTGAGCTCAACGACAAGGCGGCTGGCCATTTTTTTACCGATGCCAGGCGCTTGGCTGATGAGGTCGATATTGTCGCTGGTTATAGCCATGACAAGTTGTTCAGGATTCAAAGCCGAGAGTAAGGCTAAAGCTACCTTAGAGCCAACTCCCGAGACGGAAATAAGGTTTTTGAACAAAGCTAATTCCTCGCTTGAGGCAAAACCGTAAAGAGAAACATTATCCTCTCTCACGTAGAGATGGGTATAGAGAGAGACCTTGCCTTTAACAGCTCCTAATTGGCTTAAAGTTGAGCTGGAGACATATACCCGAAACCCTATCCCGCCGACATTAATGATAACGGAGTCGTTACCACGAGATTCCAGTATTCCTTCTAATGTAGCTATCATTTCGGCGTATGTTCAGTGAGCCATTGGTTAAGGCGCCTCTGCTGAATGTGGCACATGGCTACAGCCAAGGCATCCGCAGCATCGCTAGGCTGAGGTAGCTCAGAGAGCCTGAGCTGGACTCTTACCATTTCTTGAACCTGTTGTTTATCGCTTTGCCCATAGCTGGTTATTTGCTGCTTTACCCTGGCTGGTGAGTAATAGTAGACGGGCAATCCCTGGTTGACTGCTGCCAGGATAGCTATAGCTTGTGCTCTGCCAATAGCGAACGCTGACTTTACATTGTGGCCGATAAAGGGCTCTTCAATGGCTACTTCGCTTGGTTTATGCTTAGCGATAATTTTGCTTAATTCATCGTAGAGAGAGCGCAGTCTTTCCTCCATAGGAAGCCGGGATGGGAGTTTGATTACTCCGCAATCTACCATATGCATTTCTTCCTCGCCATCTACTACACCGTAGCCTAAATTTATAGTGCCAGGGTCAACGCCTAGAATGCACATGTTAGGTTCAACTGCTCAGCTTTTCTAAAGTAGCCTCAGAAAAATCGATATTGGAGAAAACATGCTGTACATCGTCTAATCCTTCTAGCTCGTCGAGAAAATTCAGGGCTTGAATTGCTTTATTTTCTTCCAGCAACACTGTAGTTTGAGGCATTAGCGAGAGCTCCGCCGAAATCACATGCTCTTTCTCTTCAATAACCTTTCTTACTTTTTCTAAATCCTGAGGTTGCGTGTAAATTTCCACATAATCCTTTTCGGTCTTAACATCTTCAGCCCCGGCATCGATAGCTCTTAGCGCTATTTCTTCGGCATCTGAGGCATTGCTTTCTACAGTAATCACTCCTCTACTCTCAAAGAGCCAGGAGACACAACCACTCTCACCAAGATTACAACCGTGGCGGGTGAAGAGACGGCGCACCTCCTGAATGGCGCGATTACGATTATCGGTCAAGGCTTCCACCAAAACTGCTATCCCGCTTGGCCCATAGCCTTCGAGTTTCATCTCAATTAAGGCAGCTGCCCCGGCTTCACCGCTACCCCGCTTTATGGCTCTCTCGATATTCTCCAAAGGCATGTTATTATCACGGGCTTTCTGTACTGCTAAACGTAACTGGAAATTACTTTCTGAATTAGCTCCACCTTGTCGCACTGCAACTATGATTTCTCGAGCAAGCTTGGTAAATAACTGCCCGCGCCTGGCATCAGTTACTCCCTTCTGCCGCTTAATCTGCGACCACTTAGAATGTCCTGACATTGCTATCCTTTATATCATTTTATCA
>DATKVL010000164.1:0-1282 GCA_035530115.1 Dehalococcoidia bacterium
GTCTACACACAGGATGGTGCAGGCAAGATGCTGATAGACAAAGTACCTGAAGGTGCGAAGTCACCTAACTTGGCAGACAGTGTGATGATGCGTAATGCTCCACACAAAGCACACACGGTAAAAATCAGTGGTGCAATGATGGCCAAGATGCAGAGCAGGATAAGGAGAAGGGCATGAGCACTTGTGACCAGATTATTGTTGAAGTGTCAGTGACTCCAAAATGGTGGCATGACATAGCATTTAAAGTTTGTGTTGCTTTAGTGTGGCTAACTGTTATCACTGAGGGAACTGCTGTTGGTTGGTTGGTAGGTTCATACAGCATAAAGGTGGTAGTAAAATGATTCCAGTTAATCAAACAAAGTTGCATCAAGCTAACTCAGGGCATCATGGCAATTGTCGTGCAGCTTGTCTGGCATCATTGTTGGAGCTTGAGTTATTCATGGTTCCACCATTTGAAGACATGCCAGCGTTTTATAGCAGTCAGAACTTGTGGTTAAAACGTATATTCAATCTTGAGTTAGTGGAACGCCGTGGTGATTATGATATGTCAGTATTGCCTGAATTCTACATAGCCAATGGTTTATCAAGTCGCAATGTGTGGCACTCAGTAATTTACAGCAATGGTGTGTTGATACATGATCCACATCCAAGTAAAGAAGGCATACTGTCTGTTGAGCGGGTAAACTATCTTAGGCCAATTGCAAAATGAGAATAAAAAATCACTGTGTGAAAGAACTTCTCACCAAGATCGAGTCTGGCAAGATCACTACCATGGTTGCAATGCATGAAGACTATCAGCCAACTGCGTATTTGTGCATCGTGCATATGAATGATGTGATGAAGGTTGAAGAAGCATTCCTAGAAGTTGATATGCGAGTGGAAGCATCACTTGTATCTAAAAATTCTTTCAAGGACAGTGAGTAATGCAACGTAAAACACTCAACACAAAAGCATTGCAACAGATGCCCTCTGCACGTGAGCTTGCACAGCAGCAACGTATGGCCATGAAACGGGCTATTGCACGTCTGAAGCAAGAGTCAAACAGTTTCCCAGTAATGGACAAGACCAAGACTTGGAGCATACCGAAACCACCTCCCGGTGTAGTGCCAGAGAGTGTTCTTATGGCCATGGATGAAGCTCCAGATGGTTACAGTGGTTGGGCCATGCAGAATGCACTGTTCGCAGAAGGACAGGCATTCCTTGGCTATCCGTATCTGGCAGAATTGTCACAACGGCCTGAGTACAGAATCATCAGTGAAACATGGGCACAGGAAATGACACG
>DATKVL010000165.1:0-2690 GCA_035530115.1 Dehalococcoidia bacterium
CGCTCTTACGCACTTCCACCTGGTTGTGCATTGCTCTTATCGTGCTTTTTTCGTGCTTCCATCGCGCTTCTGCCTCACTACTGTCACACTCCTGATTGCTCCCACTTCGCTCTCGCTCTTACTCTTGCCTTATGTGTCTAGGGTATCCCAAAACCAATTCCCGTCTTTCTGAATTAGCCCAAAACCACATATTGATGTCCATATCGCTATGTTATCCAATATCACAAAATGTCCTATTGTTACGTCAGAGGTAACAACACAGGCTTTTGTTACGTCGAGTGCACCTTTTGGACTTTTGTTACTCGAAGGTGAACAAACCGCCCAATTGCGACGAAGGGCAGCAATATTCGGTAGTACGAGACTGACTAGTCACGAGCCAAGATATCACTGACCTGCACGGCGAAAGTCTCGCTCTTAGCATCTCCGGTGACAAGCTGAATCTGCTTTGCCGAGGACACGCCCAGTCCCAGCTCAGCAGCTCGTGCAATCTGCTCTTGTTCAAAGATAGACCCGCGGCTGACCTCTGGTGTCGTCCCCAACAGACGGAGAATCGCTACCCCCACCGCGTCGATGGCCACTCGGTCGGTGCCAGCCAGCATCACCCCGGCCTCTATCTTGGTGCCACAGACAGGCCCACCGTCAACAAAAGCCTCCACTCCATCCAGAACCACTAAGTCGGGTGAATAAGCGGTATTAATCTCGGCAATCATTTGCCGCTGGTACCGTGATGAGTGAAGTTCCCCCATATAGGGATAGCCTGCCAAGGGGACAAGTCCTACCGTGTTCTTCAAAGAGAGTGTGAAATGGCCGCCGTAAGCATGCGTCTTGAGACAGCAGGTCTGAACAATTGATTCCGCCTCGAGATAAATCCGGGGGAAATGAAAACCCTGGCTCCAATGACTTTCTCTAGGCTCTATCTTGCTCAAGCCTCCGGGACCCACCTCTTCCAGATTGAGGATATTGAAGCCCAGCTCTTGAGCTAGCTTAAAAATCCCCTTCTTTTCCATAACCGTCCGGGTGCTATCTCCGGGTCCGCTTCGCTCAGCCAGGGTGATTTGCTTTGCTCCCATCTGTTGAAGAGACAGAATCAGAGACCGCAGTGTGTCGTTATGCGTCGAACCTGGTGCCGGGTCAGCCGAGTTGAAATTAGGTTTCAGAACCACACTTTTGCTAGGAAAAGATTTCAACTCGAGGAGGTCTATTGCTTGCCTGACACCTTTACCTCGGTCCTTGGTGCTTACCAGTGCCACTTTTGTCATACCAACTTTCTCCGTCTGCCGAGCATAGCCTAATTATAGCTGATATATGCCAGTTCGACCAAGCTGATAAATTTAGTGCAACAGCTATGAGTTACAGCCTACATCGTTGCCACTGCACGAAACGCTACATTGTTGAGTGACCACACAAGTTTCGATGCTGACATGGGCAAAGCTAATGGTTGCCTGAGTGCAATTTAACCCGAATCTCATGTTCTCGTTGCTTCAGTGTATCCAATTGCTTTGCAGCTTCCGCAACCTCAATCATTCGTTCCTTATCTGCGATGAAGCTGGCTCTTGGCTTTCCCTTTGAGCTCTCCGCCGGATGTCTTCGCAGGGCTTTCAATTCCCTCTTGGCCTTGTCTATTTTGGCCACGATATCCTCGAGTTGCTTATTAAGCTCTTCTTCTGTCTCCATGGCCTCAGCCCTTAGTCATGTCTTTCTGTTTATCTTATCCATAGTAAGTTAATTGGCGTTCGCAGTCAATACCGCTCTTTCACACAATAGTCAGAAATGTTGGGTAACAAAACAAGCAAATGTGTCACTCAATATCCTATCGTTATCTTCTACTCTATAACCGCCCTTTATGGATGTAGACAAGAACTCTCCAAGTGTTGATGTATTAGGACTTGAAAATGAACAACCTTAGAATTGTTTCCAGGATATTAAGAGCATAACCGACATCTCTTCTCTGTGCTTCATTTGAGCGTTCGCACTCGTATTTGTATGATACTATCAACGAAGCAATGCTTTCTTCCAGTCTCTCATCTTGAGGGCTTTTCTTCTTCGGGATTAATTTTTGGCGGAATTGCTGATACTTCGTGAACGTGCCTCTATTGATCCAGATTCCATGACACGATAGGCAACGCACTAAGACAATATCCTGAGGGAAATACTTGTCAGTAAATCGGTGCATTGCTGTTTGGTCTCTGGGGCAAATTAAGCTGGAATTCTCAATCGTGGAGGGAGTTCGTAGAATTTCGGTATTCAGTACCTCGATTTTCTCTGCCTCACCTTGTTTTGCCCGAAATAGCTCCGACTCGTCGAACCAGATAGCTCCACACTTCTCACACTGGTCAACAATGATTGGCTGACCATAATGCGATACTATTTTGACCTCGTGCATTTCAGTCCTATCATTGGGGCAAAGCATGATTCATTATATGTCCACAATACGTGGAAGGCAAAAACCCAATTTTTCGGGTATAGCCTGAAGCTAACGGAGTAACAATGAGAACAGTTTTCGGTGAAGTTCGAGGATAGCTTGAGGCTGTATCGGAGGATTTAACAAAACGCTAGAAAGTGCAATCCAGAGTGGTTAAGAATTGCGAGAATTGTTGCCCAATACCTCCGTCGCATAGTCGGCTTCATCATGTGTGGCCTCTGATTGCCAGAAGTCGCTCCTTCTTGGGTTTTTTCACATTCCTTCTGCC
>DATKVL010000166.1:0-1035 GCA_035530115.1 Dehalococcoidia bacterium
TTCCGACAGGTACAGGTGCTTTGGCGTGCCACGGCGCAAGTCGTCGCGAATTTTACGACCATACACCTCGACGACGTTGCCGCCTTCATCGCATACTGGCACGATCAGCGAGCCATTGAAGTGTTCGTGGCCAGACGCGCGGTAGATGCCGATCTTTTGCAAACGGGCCCTGATTTCGGCACCTTTAATGCGGTTCTTCCCGGGCAGGCGCAAGCCTAGCGTGCGGTTGGCATAGCCCAATCTAAAATGCTCAACGGCTTCCATCGAATCGATTCCGCGTGCCTTGAGATATGCCATTGCTTCTGGACTACTCTTCAACGTCTCGTGGTAATAGGCTATCGTTTGATTCAGCAAGGCTTGATCGTCACCATCGAAGGCGACCGGTGCATCCAGCACGCGCACCGTGGTGCGCTTGATTGTGCCTGCCCCGGCAGGTAAAGAGGGAACGCCATCGCGCAGGAGTTCAACCGCATGGCGGAAGGACACTCCGTTCTTCTTGATGACCCAATCGATCGGGCCACCGCCGATGCCACAGCCAAAACAGTGCCACAGGTTCTTTGCAGGGGTCACCACCAGGCTGGCAGTGTCGTCCTTGTGGAATGGACACTGGCCGGTTAGATCCTTGCCTGCTTTCCTGAGTTCGATGCCGGAGGCTTCGACCAGACGCTCCACCGATATCTCCGTCCCTAGCCGCTCGATCTCTGTTGCTGGAATTCGTGCCATAAATCCCTCCCCATGCAAATATGTGTCCAATGGGTTATCAGGAAATTAACTTGTTTTGCAAAATATCACGTGATATTGTCAATTTCATTTCAAAGAACCAGTGTTAAGGTTTGAACGTACTATCGGCGTCGGTTCGTAGGAAAAACTCGGCGAATCAAATACCATCACGCCCAAGCGCTGGGCGGGAACCGAATTGGCAACTGCAAATCGAAACCATTACGCCTTTGCCAAGGCGCAAGCAGCCCGAGTAGCGCAGATGCTGGAAACCGTGCTGGCTCAAGACAGCCGCTAAAGGAGAATGATCATGACGAC
>DATKVL010000167.1:0-2441 GCA_035530115.1 Dehalococcoidia bacterium
GAAGCCCTGTTTCTTAACCGACGTGGTACGAGGTTGACCCGGCAGGGGTTCTGGCAGATTATTAAAAGTTATGCCTCCAGGGCAGGTCTGGGTGGCAAGGTCACACCACAGGCCTTGCGTCATAGCTTCGCCAGACGTAAATTACAGAGTGGCACTGAGCTCCGTCAACTCCAGCAACTTTTAGGGCATGCATATATTTCCAGCACAAGAGTTTATAAGCAATCTGCACCAAGGCGAGGATAATGCCGAAAAAATCACGACGTGCTAAAGCTAAGCATCGCACTAGAGTAGCAAAGACGGTACAGGAGGGGCGTTCGCAACAACTAAAGCCGCTGCCTGCTGAGGTACAATCGCCGACCCGAGTATCCCCAAAAGCTCAAGATTTAACCAGCCGCTATCAATATGTTATGCCTGAAATAAAACGCATCGGCATCATTGCCGGAGCTATAATTCTGGTCCTCATAATACTGTCTTTCGTTCTTGGTTGACATCTTCGGCTGGTGAACTGTGGCGGATTTAGAGCGGGCTAGAGAGAATTTACTTAGATATCTTGAGTACGAAATTGCAGACAAGCGTGTAATTGAGGCTCTGAAGCGTGTTCCGCGTGAAGCCTTTGTATCGCAAGAGCAATATCAGGCTGCTTATGACGATAGACCCTTAAGCATTGGCTTTGGGCAAACCATCTCCCAACCCTTCATTGTGGCTCTGATGGTACAAGCTTTGGAGCTAAGAGGGGATGAAAGGGTGTTGGAGCTGGGTACTGGAAGCGGCTACGAGGCTGCGATATTAGCTGAGTTAGCCCAAAAAGTGGTTACCGTGGAGTGTATACCTGAATTGGCGGAATCAGCTAATCAAGTTCTGGATAAACTTGGTTATTCCAACATCGAGGTTCACGTAGCTGGCAAAACTTTGGGTTGGCCAGAGGGAGCCCCTTACGATGCTATCATAGTTTCTGCTGGTGCCCCCACCGTGCCTCAAGTCCTTTTGGAGCAACTAACCTGGAATGGGCGATTGGTAATCCCCGTAGGCTCTCGATGGCAGCAAGAATTGCTCAGGGTCACTAAACTAAGGAAAAGAAGCAACATAGAAAACTTAGGTGGTTGCTATTTCGTGCCCCTTATTGGTGAAGGTGCTTGGGGGAAGTGAAAAGGGTAATTAGCGATGGAAATATCTTTGGCGCTGAAAGCGGAGAGTTGTGAAAGTTGCCTCATTTAGGGTATATTGAAAAGGAACTTGCTAAAATATTTTCCCCGGTGTTACCCATGTGGTCAGCTAGCACAGTGGCTTGACGGATGCTGCGCAATGGGGTAGGCTCTACGTCCGAAATGATGAGGCTGGAAAAGCCTCATCACCAACCGAAATGAGAAATCCCGGCTACTATATTCTGTTTTAAGAATGTAGAGAACTGTGAATGCCTATCGGAAGAGCATCTGCAAAACAAGCTAACGGAGGTGAAAGATGGATCTTAACTTGAGTCGAGAGCATGAGATGCTGAGGGATATGGTGAAGGAATTTGCTGACAATGAACTGGCACCTCGTGCTTTGGAACTGGACAATAAAGGTGAATTTTTCTGGGAACAGGTGAAAAGGTCAGGGCAGTTGGGTCTCATTGGGGTGATAAACTCCAAAGAGTATGGCGGCACGGCTATGGGTCATCTGGCTCGGATGATTCTCATCGAGGAAATCTCGCGAGTTTATCCACCGCTGGGCTTCTTCCATCAGACGGGCAATCTGTTAATGTACGCCATAGAGACCTTTGGCAGTGACGAGCAGAAGAAAAAGTATTTGCCTGCCCTTTGTAAAGGTGAGAAGGTGAGTGCTTTTGCCCTGACTGAGGCTACAGGTGGTTCTGACCCAGCCAATATGCAGGCTGAGGCTACTCTGGAGGGCGACGATTACGTCGTTAACGGTAGGAAGTCCTGGATCACTGCAGTCGACCCAGCAGATGTTGTGGGCTTTGTTGCCAGAACCGGAGATAAGTTCAGCGCATTTGTCGTAGAAAAGGGCACACCTGGCTTTGAAGTCACCCGGAGAGAGGAGACTATAGGTCTGCGTTCTCTACCAGTTAACGAATTTGCTCTGACCAACTGCCGCCTGCCAAAAGAAAATCTCATTGGGGAAGAAGGACGTGGTCTTGTCTACGCTCTAACCACTATTGCGACTATCGGCAGGACAGGCGCCGCCGGGGTAGCCCTTGGCATTGCCCGCGGCTGCTACGAAATAGCTTTAAAGTTTGCCAAAGAGCGTGTCCTCTATGGCAAGCCGATAGCTGTCCTCCAGGCGATACAGTTTATGCTGGCTGATATGAATGTGGAGATTGAGGCTGCAAAGTGGCTTTGCTACAGCACTGCCTGGCAGCTTGACCAGGGCAAGACATCCCGAGACTTGGCAGTGGATATAGCCAGATGTAAGCTCTATGCTGTTGATGTTGCCAACCGCTG
>DATKVL010000168.1:0-4875 GCA_035530115.1 Dehalococcoidia bacterium
CGCAGGCACAGTGAATTAGATCAACGTCTTGATACCGTTGAGATGACACTTCACAAAGAGTTTGTTAGAAAGGACGAGCTAATGCCAATGATGGATCGACTGGATAAGAAGATTCAACACATTGATGAAAAGTTAGATCGCATCCTTTTTAATGGCCGACATTTCTCTTCGTGACGTAGCTAAGTACTACAACAATCAAGAGCATCAAAATTTTGCTTTGGATTTTCTGCAGGATCAAATTCCTCCAGGGACCATGGCAAAGTTTTCTGATCTGTGGCGGTCAGGACCTAAAAATACTATTCCTAGTACTGGTTCTTGGGATGGTGTTGTTGAGTTAGCTCGTAAAGCTGGAGCAAAATATCCAGAGCTTGTCGCTGCACAGTGGGCTCTTGAAAGCAACTGGGGTAAAGATACAAGTGGTGTTCACAATTATTTTGGTCTTAAAGGCGCTGGTAGTCAGCTAAATACAACTGAATACATCAACGGTAAGGCTGTAACGATTAAAGATGGCTTTAAAAACTTTTCAAGCCTTGAAGAGTGCGTTAAATATCTTGTAGATCGTTGGTATAAAGATTACAAAACTTGGGATGGTGCTAATAACGCCAGCAGTGTTAATGAGGCGGCTAAATGGCTTATTAAAGAAGGGTATGCAACTGATCCTAAATATGTAGCCAAACTTCTTACTCTTGTTAACAAAAACAAATCAGCAGAGGTTCGTGTAGGGCAACTTCTCAAAGTTCCGTATGAATATCAACTTGATAACGGGCCTACCGGATATCGTGAGTGTTTTTCCAGTTCCTGCGCAATGGTGGCCCGCTACTACGGAAAGTGTAAAAACGATAATGTCTATAACCAAGTCAGGAATGTCTACGGCGACTCAACAGACGTAAATGCGCAGCTTAAGGCCCTTAAATTCCTTGGGTTAAACGCTGCGTTTACTCAGAAGGCCTCAGAAGCCTTTCTAAGGGCCGAGATTGATGCTGGACGACCTGTAGTGTGCGGATGGCTCCACAAGGGCCCTGTAGGGGCTCCTAGCGGGGGCGGGCATTATTCTGTGGTGATTGGTTATACCGCTGATTCTTGGATCGTAAATGACCCGAATGGTGAGGCTAATTTAGTTAGCGGTGGTTACGTAAATCACACCAAAGGTTTTGAGATTGCTTACAGCAAGAAAAATTGGAACAAACGATGGCTTATAGAAGGACCTAATAGTGGTTGGGCAGTTATTATTAAGCCGTAGCGCTACCCTTACTTTTATGGACTTCTCTGATCCCGCTGTACTAGCAACTTTTTGGTCTTTGGCTTTTGTCGTATCAGAAATTATTGGTATGTCAAAGCTGAGGGAAAACGGCATCGTACAGTTGTTGTTGAAACTTTTCCGAGTGCTCTATGGCAGCTTCGCCAAAAAAGTCACTAAATAGTACAGAAGGTCTTGCTTCAGACAGCGATCTATATGGTTTGCACCGCTTGGTTGCAACTAAATTGATCGACCAGCTGAACAGGGACGATGTTAAAGCTAGTGATCTTGCTAACGCAATTAAATTTCTCAAAGACCAAGGTATTACTGCTCTCAATGGCGGTGATGTATCTGCTATTTCTGAGATGATTTCTTCTCTTCCAGAAGTAGATATTAAAAAGGTTAGATCGTATATTGGTGCTTAGGAACTAATCCTCCTATATGTACCAAGCAAAGACCCCGGAATGGTGACAACACCTTCTGGGGTTTTTGTGTATCTAACCCCTGATGAGGCGATGGCTAACCTTTCGGCTCTACAACGCAAAGAAGCGGTTTCTCAGTGGCGACATTCAATTAAAGAAGCCTTTGGGCACCAGTGTGCCTATTGCGGCTG
Source organism: Dehalococcoidia bacterium (assembly GCA_035530115.1). Classification (GTDB taxonomy): domain Bacteria; phylum Chloroflexota; class Dehalococcoidia; order GIF9; family AB-539-J10; genus RBG-13-51-36. Next base: position 1,851 of record DATKVL010000168.1, read on the forward strand.
TTTAAGCGACAAACTAACCCTTGATCACGTACACCCCAAGACTCGTGGTGGCCAAGACGTATCAACAAACGTTGTTCCAGCTTGCAACCGTTGTAACCACAGCAAGGGGTCTGAGCATTGGATGATGTGGTACCAGCGCAAACCTTACTACTGTGAGGAGCGTAAGAACGCAATTTCACAATGGATCAGTTCGACGAGATTTACGCAGCTCTACCCAATAGCGGTGTAGACATGCCACCTGCTGTTTGTCTAACTCCTACGTTGGAACAGCAGCTTCGGTTAGAGCGCGTAAGGCGTGAACTAGACGACGTAAAACGTGAGGATCTTGAGGAGTTGCTTCTGAACTACATCAGGATGACTTTTATCCTGCAGAATAACCTCAGTCAAGTTTTCAAGTGGGCTAGTGGCAAGAAGCAAAAATCAGACTGAACAAATAATCCAGGAGGCCGTTGAGAGTTTTCCTATTTTTGCTACTCATTTGTGGCACTACCTACGGCTTCCTAGCCCTACACCAATCCAATACCAAGTTGCTGATTACTTGCAAACAGGACCCAGCAGAAGGATCATCATGGCGTACCGAGGCTGCGGTAAGTCCTTTCTTACTGCAGGGTATGTGCTCTGGCGCTTGCGTCGTGATCCTGACTGTAAAGTGCTGGTGATCTCCGCAGCTCAAGACCGTGCAGACGCGTTCAGTGTGTTTTGCCATGACTTGCTTCGAAACTGGTTCATGGTCAAGGACTTGTTCCCTAGCGACACTCAGCGTTTCTCGAAGGTTGCTTTTGATGTTTACGGCGCAAAGCCCGATCAAAGCCCTTCAGTGCGCTCTAGTGGCATCTTCGGGCAAATCACCGGCTCTCGTGCTGACCTTATCGTTGCAGATGACGTTGAAACCCCACAGAGCTGTGAAACTCAACTAATCCGAGACAAGCTTCGGGAGTCCATTAAGGAGTTTGACTCCGTTATCAAACCCGGTGGGGAGATCGTGTTCCTTGGCACTCCTCACACCCAAGACTCTGTTTACGCAAAGCTTGAGACCTCTGGATACACCGTAAGGATCTGGCCTGCTCTCTACCCCACTGGAAAGAAGCTCAAGGACTACTACGGCAACCGTTTGGCACCAAAGATCCAAGCGGACCTAGAAGCTGACAGAGACCTCTCTGGGCACCCTGTAGACCCTCAACGTTTTGATTGGGATGAGCTAGAGGCCCGTCAGATGTCGATTGGACGCTCTACGTTCAACCTTCAGTTCCTGCTGGACATCAGCCTGAGTGATGAGGAGAAGTTCCCCCTCAAGCTTAGAGACCTTTGTGTGTTCCGTCTAAACCGCGAACAAGGGCCTAATAAGGTCGTTTGGATGGCTAACGGCGATAAAGCCCTTGATCTGCCCTCAGTGGGCCTTCATGGTGACCTTTTCTTTAAGCCAGCGCAAATTGGGGATGAGTTTCTTGAATACACCGGAGTGGTCCTTTCGATTGACCCTTCTGGACGCGGCTCCGACGAGCTGGGATACGCAGTGGTTGCCTACTTGAACGGTAACCTCTTCCTCCTTGCCTCTGGCGGGCTTAGGGGCGGTTACAGCGAGGTCAACCTTAAAAAGCTCACCCTCATCGCTAAAGAGTACAAAGTCAAGCAAATATTGGTCGAGAGTAACCTCGGTCTCGGGATGTTTAGCGAGCTCCTTAAGCGTTACCTCGGAACGATTTACCCCTGCTCTATTGAAGAGGTCCGACACACAAAGCAAAAAGAAGTCAGGATTATCGACACCCTTGAGCCTGTCATGAACCAACACAGGCTTTGTGTCGACACTGACGTAATCCTGCAAGACCTCGCCACTACGGAAAGCTACCCAAGCGAAACTCGAAGTCAATACCAACTTTTCTTCCAGCTCACCCGGATAACAAAGGAAAAGAACAGTATTCGTCATGATGACCGTCTCGATGCGCTTGCAATGGCCGTCCAGTACTTTACAGAGTCGATGGCCCTCACCGAAAAGAAAGCCATAGACATGAGACTTTCTGAACAGTGGGACCTTGAACGACGCTTTATCCAAGGTGAAGGTGGCCTCAAGATTGACGCCATAGGGTACGCACAAAGCCTAGAAGACCTTCAGAGGGCCCTAGGAGCCTCTACAGGGGGCTCTAACTGGATCACAGGCTAGATACCCTCTTAAGAGCCTTTAAGGGCCCTTCTAGGGGCTTATTGGCCGTAGTACGCTTCTTGATCTTTATGTAGTTGTACTGCTGCTGCATCTGCTGCTTGTCGTGAGTTGTAAATCCCTAGATGCTGCTTAGTGCGTCTGAAATGAGCTTTTGCTTCATCAGTCGTTACAAGTTTTCCGTCAATCACAGTTGGAATATTTACGTGCCTACCACCGTCAATCTCTACTCCTATAGAACGCACAGTGCTGTAACCATTAGCTCCCATTTCAGGGTTAGGGACTTTAGGTCTGTTAGTTAGATCAATATTTCCAGGCATTAACAAGCCAGAAGCCCTTTGAATACTCAATCTGTTTGAACTAGGAGCAGGCATGAGTCTTACGCGACTTAAGTAGTTTACGTCCTAGACAGCCCTCTAAGTGGCACAACAAAAGGACTCCTATTGACACCTCCGTTAGACTCCTATTAAAGAGCTGTTAAAGAGTCTTCTTAAAAGAGTATTAAGAAGGTCTTTTACTGTCTCCTTTTTGAGAAACATAAACAGTTAAACCTTTAATAATATTTAGGTTATTAAAGGTTAAGGATTGCTTAAGAGTCCTAAGGAGTCCTGTGGTACCCTTGGGTGTCTCTCTACTCCGGTTAGGTATGCACACTACAGAGCTTGTTTGGTCTACCCCTAAAGCACAAGATCTAGTGGTCTACATGGCTAGAGTCTCTAACCCTAGTAACCAAGACTCAGACCAAGGCTCAGAGAAACTAATCTCCTACCTCATCAAACACAGACACTGGTCTCCCTTTGAGATGGTCTCAATGTGCCTTGAGATCTCAACTACCCGTAGTGTTAGCGCTCAAATACTCCGTCATAGGTC
>DATKVL010000169.1:0-1641 GCA_035530115.1 Dehalococcoidia bacterium
TTTCCAGGGACTATCCAAGGGGTGGACAGCCATTTATCTTTCCCTGGCACGTCAGCTGGGTTTTCTCCTCCCTGCCCTGCTCATTCTGTCGCGCTTCATGGGGCTGAACGGCGTCTGGCTGTCTCTTCCGATTTCAGACGCCGGCGGTGCTATTGTCGCCGGGTTATGGCTTTACCGCGAGTACCGGTTACAGAAGCGCAGCGGCATCTGGGATAATGCTCCGGTCACCGAGCCCATCCCGGAGTCTGTGCCGGTAGACCCGCCTGCGCTTGATTGACAGCGGTGAAGCCTATCCCCTGTTCAGACTGTGGGAGCTCTCATCGGGGTGCGTAAAGATTTCTGTACGAGCACCTCGCCCTGCCCTTCAACAAAAGATAGCTATGAGTAATGCTGCTGTATCAGTGACTTGAAATACTACCAAAGGTTAGCCGCTACAGGTACACCGGCACGGTTCTGAAGGCGGATGGCATCCTTGGTACAGCTGGCGCGACAGATACCACAGCCGTAGCACCGCAGGGGGTCAATAAAGATTTTCTTATTGGCCGCGCTGTACCCTATAGCCCCGAACTGGCAGACACGCATACACTGCCGGCAGCCGTTGCAAAGCTCCGGATTTACCTCAGCCACGTACTCTGCGCGGAACATGTGGGGAACGCCCCTTGTTAAGGTAGCCTGCATGGCACCGCAATCAGAGCGGTCACAGTTACAAATCCCCCCGATGAATGGCGTTACAAACGTCCAGATGGTATGGCAGAGGCCTTCTTTCTCATACTGCCGGAAATTCTCTAGGGCTTCTTCCTTCGTCAACTCTTCCAGGCCGGAAGTGTCCGGGCCGGTCAAATAGTCCATATCAATTTCCTTTATTATCTTGAACATCTCCCCTTCTTGCGGCGCCAGGCTTATTCCGTAACAGAAACGCTGTTCAGTGCCGAGATTAATGTGGCGGCAATAACAGGGAAGCCGTACTACATTGCTGACAAGACCGAAAACTCTTTCCACATCCTCAATCGGCAAGACCTGCCCGTAATGTAGTTTCTTCCATCTGCCTACCCTGTATGTTACTATTGCGCTTTTGACAAAGCGCGGCATTACTCGGAGTTTCCCAAGTCTCTCGAGGAGTCCGGGACTCTCTTCGGCCAGGGAAAAGAAATCGGCAATAAACTTACGCCGCTTCAAGTCACTTAATAAATCAGCCGAATAATTCTCCGCTCTCAGATACCATTTCTTGCCTTCTCCATGTTTATGGCAGAATTCGCACATTGCCCAAAACTCCTTCTATTTCAAATATATCGACGTATTATCTCATTTTTTCGAGTTCTTTGCTAAGCACCTGGGACAGCTAATCATTTGCTTGACGACAAACTCAATCGTGAACGTATCTCTTACAATGGTGGCACTCGCGACCCAAGGTCTGGTAACGGTTCTCTTTGTATCCATGCTGTGGCTTTATTATACGTGGTTGCCGGGGCTTCGTGTTGTATTCCGGTGACATAATACCTGATTTGTAGTAGGCCTGATTGGTATGGTGTCCCTGGAATTCCTCCTCAGTAGGCGACAGTGAATCGTTCGCGAATGTGTTGCGGATGCTCAAGTTCATCGAGCATGGCAATGGCGTAGTCCTGTGTGGAGATTTTGCTTTCG
>DATKVL010000170.1:0-23744 GCA_035530115.1 Dehalococcoidia bacterium
GTGTCAACCAGCCATGCCTTCACGGAGAAGGAGGCTACCATCTGCTTTAGGCTCCTGGATAGCTTGCAGAGGCGTGGGAGGGATGCCTGGGGCTATTTTGATGGTTCAATGGTCTACAAGGAGCCGGGCGCCTTCGACGAGAGCGTGAAATACGAGACGCTTGTAGACGACCTTCTGAGAACCAGGACAAACATTTTCTTATGCCATACGAGGTATGCCACCAAAGGGGATCCGGAGATAAACAAAAACAATCACCCGTTCGAGCTGGGAGACTTTGTCTTTGCTCACAACGGCGTCCTCTACCAAACGGACCCCTTTGAGAACACATGGGGCATAGAGACGGACAGTTTTTGGATGCTCTACTGGATCTGGCACGAATATGCAAGGCTGGGAAATGTCATCGAGGCCATAAGGGCCGGGGTCTCCCACGTCAGCGGAGTCTACGCTTGCTGGCTTTACAAGAGAGACAAGGGAACAACCTATCTCTTCAGAATTAAGAACCCGATCATGGAGACACAACACTGGAGGGGTGAGGGGATGACGGTCTTCGGATCGGACTTCCTCAGCGTTGTAGACGCCTTCGGGGTGCCCGGGCTTGCCAGGAGGTTCAAATTCTTCACGCCGGACGTGAGACCTTTAAGACCAGGAACGATATACAAATTGAGGCAAGGGGTACTCGAGGAGAACGGAGCCTTTGAGCCCAGACGCCCGAGGTTCAGGGACCTCATGGACTTCGAGCTAAGGCAGGGACATCTCCATAGGTATCACGTTCCAATGGTGAGCGGAAGGGGACTTAAAATTGAGTGTGAGAGTTAGCAGAGAGGAGAAGCTGGAGAGACTCAGAGAGATACGGGAGACGGTGAACGAGTTCCCTATCATCCCAGTTTTCAAGGATGAGGCAGAGCTCAGGTGGAGCCTCGACCAGGGAAACGTTGACTTCATAGCCAACCTCAGGTACTGGACGGGTCACCCGGGAGAGTTCAGGGGAATCTTCCCTAGGCTCAGGATCTCCCCAATCAAGCCGTGGTGCTACGCCACCGCAGGGTACTCCATCCGAGCAATGAGCTTCGACGAGGCCCTAGATAGCATAAACAAGGTCGTGGAGGACGAGAGGGGCAGACACGAGTTCATTTACTTCAGGGTGGCGGGGCCCTGGCTCCCCTGGCCCCAGAAGAGCTACGTGGACGAGGCTATGGAGGAGTACAAGGAACTTGAGTATGAGTTGTCTAGGCCCGACGAGTACGTAAGGAGTGACCTGCATGACCGTTAGTGAAGTTGAGGTGGCCTCCGAGTTCTACGGGGAGCTGAGGGGTGATCCCCCCAGTGAGGAGGAGATAGTCTCAGACAGGGATGTCGGATGGATCAAGTACTACAAGCCGATGCCGGTGTCCTTCGGATTCGAGATAGAGCAGCTCGACACGGATGTGTGCTCAACTCTAAGGTTCTCCTACGACTGGCATTATGACGGGAGCGGTCCATACGAGACGGCGTTGCCGCCCTCCGTCTACCCGGGAAGGATGCTCAAGGGCTTCATAGACAGGTGCAGGACTACACCTGACTGTACCTGGAAATGGAAGAGCGAGATTGATCATCCACGTGCGCCCAGTCGCAGGGCGGGATGCGGATCTCACATCCACTTCAGACCCCGTCAAGAAATAGAGTACATAAGCGCCCAATGGGTAGCAGCGTGGACCACGGCCTTCAACACCCTCGTCGAAGTCGTCCCCCTCGTCTTGCCGATGTTCTGCTACGGCCGTGAGAGGGATGCGGTCTTCACCTTCAGGCGGGAGGCCCTCTACTGGGCCCACATAGTGAGGAGGAGGGTCTCTGAAGCCACGACCATGAGGTTCCTCGACCCAGGCTACTCTGGGCACCCCTACGACGCGGTGGCCTGGAACAAGAGTAGAGAAACGAAGCCTCTGACGATAGAGCTGCGGCTGAACGAGACCCACCCGTCCATAGCCTATGAACTCGCCATACTCCTGAACCGGATAATCCGTAAATGCTTCGAGAGGGGATTCGTCAGCCCCAAGATGACAGACAGGGTACACATGATCGAGGAGATCGAGAGGCACACAGCCCGCTCAATCGAGAGGCAAGAGAACCTCTACACCATCCTGGAAATGGTCGAGGACATAAGGTTCATGAGAGGGAGGGAGATCCCGCTGCTGGACCAAGGGTACCCGAACTACATAGCGCTCTTTAAGGACATCCTGAGAAACTATGGACACCCGTACCCTCCCATGGGCAGGGTCTGCAGACTGTTCCTCCACGAGGGAGAGCCCTGGAGAAACCCCAGTGCCTTGTGGAACACGTTTGTACCCTACGGGGAATTCAAGTGGGATCAAGAAATTCCAAGCAGGTGATTAAAACGAGCCTACTGGAAGACGGACCTCTGAGGCGCATCCTACGCGAGAGAGGAGTGCTGATCTCCCCCCAGGAGAGGAGACCGGAGGACATAGTCCACCGCTGGCGAGAGAAGGGGATCCCTCAGCCAGCCATCGACATGGCGATGAAGATGGCAGATAAATGGCTTAAAGCTATCCTAAAATGAAAAAAGAAAAGGGGTTTGGAACAGGCTACTCCTGCATCTTCGCTTTCCAGTTTGCGGCCCATTTGACTGGATCTGGGGCGTGGTATACCCCGGCGCTAATGCCCGCTGCGTACGCGGCCTTGACCCTGGGGCCGAAGGGCAACGCAGCATAGTGGGCAGTCATACGGGACTTCGCGGCTGCCCAGGAGCCTGGCATGGTGGAGACTTTGGCTGCTAGCTTCCTCTGACCCTTGGCCGCCATCTCTTCTAAGGTTTTAACCATAGTTGATCAATAAGCCTGAATTGAAACAATTATTTAAATTGCCCTAAAAGCTCTAACAGATAATACAGGGGGGGAGGGGGGTCAGCTACCGCTGCTTACTCAGGATTCCCATGACATGGTCGACCTCGGTCTTGGTGTCACCCTTGAGGAGCCGGGCTACCTTGACGGTGTCGCGTACGTCCCTCGAGCTGAGCTTGTCCATGACCTGTTTCGAGATGTAGAGGGCAATGCTCTCGTTCACGTCTTCACGTTTGGTGAGGACGTTCACAGCGATGTCGATGAACTCGGTGTCCGTGTAAGGTTTGAAGTTCAGCAGCAGGAAACGGCTCATCAATTCCGCTGGGATGCGCTCAATCCTGTTGGCGCTGGCGAACACCCAGCACTTCAACTTGATCTCACGGTGGCGTTTGTACTTGGTCTCAGTGATGATGCCACGCTCCATGAGGCTGAGAAGCGCGGCTAGGTTTGATTGATCATCGATTTTATCGAGCTCATCAATGATGAGGAAGCGGGGCTTGTCCTTTTCGTTGAGCAGCACGTCATACAGTCCGGCTTTGCTGAGGTTGCTTCCGAGGATGAACTTGCTGCGGGGTAAGCGGTTGAGCTCCTCCAGCATCAGGCTCTTGGCCGAGGCCGGGACGCCGTAAAGGAGAAAGTGGACAGGCTCGGGGGCATCTATGCTTCTGATTATAAGCTCTTTCTTTCCGTCGTGGCCTATCACTATGTCGAAGAGGTCAGGTGGGATGATGTGATCCTCCTCCGGGGGCTGTATCAGGCCTCGGTAGTCGCTGAGGGCTCGTTTTATGGCCTCTCTGTCCGCTGTCTCATAGGAGCAGGACTTGTTGCTCCTGAAGACGACGTTCAGGATACCTCTGGTCACCAGGGCGTTTAGGGTTCGGGGGTCGCCATGAACCTCGTACCACTCGAAGCCGGGTAGGGGATATTCTCTTTCGGGGGGGTTCTCCTCCCAATTGATTATCTCCCAGAGAAGCCGTTCCTTATCACCGTCCTGGTCATTTGTCAAGATAACTAAGGTAGTGTTGTAGACTTGCTGACTTGAAGAGGACAGGCCTAGGGACATCAAACTGTATTAAGAAATGGGAATTTATAATTCTTTAAGGTGATCCTTCAGAACCCTCTGGCAGTACTCGCCGAGTTCAATGTCCGCTTCCTCCGCCCGCCTTTTTAGCGCCTCGTACTCGGGGCTCTCGAAACCCCAGCTGATACGAATAATTTTGAGCCCCGTGGGAGCCCCGCGCTTCTCCTGTTCGGCCGCAATCCGGTCCAACGATCTCTTGAAGACTTCGAGCCCGTCAGCCTTGGCTTCCTCCGCGAGGGTGTCTTCAACCTCGGGGGGGAGGTTCATCCTCAAGACCTTCAGGGCGTGCATGACAGGCACGGTGAGACGTTGGACCTCGTTCTGCATTGCTGGCGACAGGTCGCACAAGCTGTCATACTCGAACAGGGCAGTCTTTGATATCCCGGTCATCTTGGAGTACTTGCCGAAGCTGATACCCTCCCTCTCTCGCCTCCACCTTATGGCCCTACCCATGACCATGGGGTTGACGTTCTTTCTGTGGAAGTTCTCTATGACGCTGAGGTCGAAGGCCTCTAAATCATCTACATCCTTGACAATGCAGGAGATCTCGGTGAGGCCACTCTCCTTTGCGGCCAAGTATCGACGGCGGCCTGAGTATACCTCGTACATGTTGTCGCCGACGGGCCTGACGTATATCGGAGACATAACCCCGTAGGTTCCCACGTTCTCCACGAACGACTGGTCCTCCTCGTCCCCGAAGGGCTCGTCCGCCCTCACGTTAGAAGCGCTGATCCTTATCTGGGCGAGGGGTATCGTCTTGTGGTCGAGGAGTATAGTCTCCAATTTATTCCACCTCCTCCCCTGGCTTCAGCTTTCGGATATACGTGACGTATACCGTGTCCCCGTCCTGCAGATCATATAGGTTCCTGATCTCGACGGGTATCGTTATCTTGCCCTCCCTCCCGATTCGGGCGGGGAACCGTACATCCCCTTTTCCCTCTGTTTCCAACGTAACCACTCTATTTCAAAGGGAAATGGGTTATAAATAACTTTCTATGTCTTTTGAAAACATTATATGTTACCTCTCTGTTTGTTGTTTAAGGGTACGACGCTTGGAGGACAGGGACAGGGTTGGCATAAGGCTTCCTTCCAGCTTGAGTAGGCTCATAACCAAGTTTCTGGAGACCAATACCACTTATCTGAGCATTAGTGAGTTTACCAGGGCTGCCCTTCGGGAGAAGATCCAAAGGGACGCTCCATGGCTTTACGAGGAGATAACCAGGGATACGTTGGACAAGCGTCGGTCAGACTCCGAACGATATTTGTAAAACCTCGGCACATGTTGAACAAGCATCGTTCGGACTCCGAACGATAATTGTAAAAACTTGGCCCTAGATTATACTGATAGAGAGGGTTGAGATGAACATTCAAGAGGTAAGTGACATCCTCGGGGTCTGCCGGTTTCTCCGAGCCCCCAGGCACGTCTTCATCACCGACGAATCCGTCTATGAGGAGAGGAATGGAAAGGCATTCTACCGTGGCCTCCAGCCCAAGAATCGGAGGGACGTCATCTTTCTCTCGGCCCAGTCCGATGTCACGACGATCCCCCATGAGGCTTGGCATGCGATGACGGGGCTGGGGGAGCTCACCGCGTACCCGGTCGGAAGGATCGTGGCGGCGAAGTACGAGTTAATCAAGAATTTCCCCAGGCTGAAGGAGCTGATCTCCAGGAGGGTCGAATACCGGAGATCCGAGGGGAGCGAGGAGTTCCCCAGGGCTAGCAGGTACAGGGGTAGGGTGGAGCATTACACCCTTGGGAGGTAGTGTAAGTGTCTGAATGCCCTGAATTTCACAGGGGTTGCTGCAAGCACGGGTACTGCACGGCTCCCGGTCATCAGGTGGAGGTCAAGGATTGGGAGGAGACCTGTGTCAAGCCCGGGGACTGGGGTGAGTGCACGATCTATTTGGGGTCCAGCTCCTCAAAACCTTAAATAAACATAGCCCTCTTTTGAAATTAGTGAGAGCATTGGTAATCATTGAAGAGTCTACCAACTTTCCTACTGTCCTGGGCAGGAAGAACATTCCCGCTGTGAAGAGTTGGGGCTCCGGACGCATCATAGGGACCCTTCCCAGTGTCGCACGTGAACGCCAGGGATTGTTCCCCCAATTCCTTAGGCAGCTCCCGCCCCGTGGTACAGGTCTAAGGCTAGGCACAGCTAGAGAAGGGCTTACCCGTGGCATGGGTCGCAGGCTTACCGAGCTCGAGCGGCTGAAGAGACACAAGGCGATGTATGGACGGGACCTCAGCATCCAAGCCGAGGAGGCTCAGATGCAGATGAACGCCCAGTACAACACCCAGATGACGAATTATCCGATCCTCCCGTTGCTGGACAGGCCACACCCGGTTCTGGACGCCATCAAAGCCAGTGCAACCATTGTACCCAGGACGAAGCTCCTTGGAACCTTCGGTATCATAGACCCGACTGAGAAGAACATACCCACGCCCTGGGGACCTCGCACATGGCCAACTGGAGCTGAAGTAGGTCGCCTCCCCTCGGTCATACAGACCGGGGCAGGAGTCTCAGGCCCGACCAGGACGATGCACCCAGAGATATCGATAGTGGTTTAGATGTCAGTCCTGGAGCGCCTCGAGTCGATTAAAGTGGGCTTCGAGCTCCCGTTCTGGGATGGCTTAAAGTGGTGGATGCGCATCCGCCCCAAGCCCCTGTTCATGCCCAGGCTCCCCACACGATTTATGTCGGCTGAAGCCATGGAATGGATTAAGAAAAGACCAAGGATAGTGAAGAGGTAGACATGATGGAAGATTTTACCGCTTGGACCGTCCTACTGCAGGAACGAATGCCCATAACCATTTCTCGCAGATATGCTCAAGGTCTTCCGGGAGTGGCTCTTTACCTCAAAGAACATGGGATTCAGGCTTGGGAGATCGTTGGTGTACTTAGGAGCGTTTCGAAGGCTCAAGGTAGAGCAGCGGCTCAAGTGGTGAAGACTCTCATGGAAATGCCGAGGCAGGAGAAAATAGGCCTAAGGCGGTGATGAGGTAGGTATGGTGAAGTATGGATCCATGGATGAGGTTTTTAACTACATCCGGTCAAAAGAGGAAGTTAGCGAATATTTCCTAGTCAGTGAACGGGGAGATCAGCTTGGATACATACTAACAAGGGCAGCTCCGCCTCGTGAGAAAAGGTTGGTTAGAGCACACACAAAACTCGACTTGAGAAAGAGGGCCACATATGTCTAGACCGATCTTCCCCATCATACGTGAGCAGGCGCCGATAGTCGACTTCTTCCGCCAGAAGGCGGGGATTAGGACGGGACAGCTCACTGAGTCTCAGAAACAAATGGCTGAGGAGTTCAGGATAGGAATGTCTCAGGCTTTAGGTGTTCCCCCAGAGGCCATCAGAGAGGATTTAGTAACACGTTGGATTGTTAATTGGACGAAAGCGTTCGTGAAGCCGGAGTACTGGGCTGAGGTGGCTCCGACGACGAATAGAATACGAGACCTCGGAATAACGATGGGAGAGATCTTGAGGAGTGCCCTCTCAGCCCGTGAGAGGCTTGACCTGATGAAGCAGGCTCAGCCCCCCCTGGCGGAGCAGCCCCAGAGGACGAAGGAGGAGCCCTATTACAGCAACTTCTCGATACTTCAACCATAAAAACTTTATAAAATACACAGTTCAATTAGGTTGTGATAGTATGTCTTTACCAAAAGTCCAGGAGATTAGATCGAGGGCTCAGACGAGGGTATCGGAAGTCCGCACCCGAGTCCAGGCTCGAGGCTACGCAGGGCAGCAGATGAGGCTTGGCGGCGGTAAACTCTTAGAGCAGGCACGCGCCCGCATCCAGACTCGAGGCTACGCAGGGCAACAGATGAGGCTTGGTGGTGGAACTCTAGTTGAGCAGGCTCGCCGCAGGGCAGACATGGTTTCTCGTCGAGCCATGGAGAGGAAACCTGGCGTTATTCCTATGGTTAAGGAATTAAGACTAGGTGAAAGAATACGAGGCTTTCTTCCTCAGGTAACCGACCGCAGGGACATGTCGGTCATGGATGAAGGGGCCTATCCTGCAGACGGCCGCGGCATCTCCATAATGCCGGAGTAGTCACCGGACAACGCTGAGATCTCTTCCCTCGTCCAAGCCAGAGACCTCCCTCTCCAGCTTGTATAGGATGTTTCCCAACCCCTCTTCAACGATAGAGCTCTTACTCCTACGACCACCGAAAAATCTTTCACGCTTCTTCACGTAGTTGTCGAGCCTCTCCAGTAGTCCTCGCTCTATCGTGAACGTCGCAGGAGTTTTGACCATATTAGCCCCTATGAGCTTATTGGTATAATTTCTAAAAGGGACGCCTGTTTTATTAATTTTTGTAAAGGAGAGAAAGATATTGTCAATAACTTTAGGGACTTTACGTAGCTATCAGGACGAGGCCCGAGTCCTGGCTGACGACCTCGCCATGGTCACAAGGGATCTTACCGACAAGGAGCTGACCCGTTTCGGCAGGAGCTTCGAGCGCCAGTTCATCAGGGCGCTGCCCACGAGGGAAATGGTCGACATTCACCTCAGGCACATCAAGGAGGCCCTCCTTGGGGGGATGGTCGCAAAGGAGCAGATGGACGCCGAGGTACAAGGGGAGACCCCTGGATCTAACAAGGTCGGCGGACCCCTCGCAATCCGCGCCTGCTACCTAGGAGTGGGCGAGGACTGGGAGGACATCTATGGAATCTACGGTGGCACGCAGAACGCTTGGACGACCGGGGCGGCTCAGCCTTGGATTCACAACGAAACCCTGTTGATGGCAGCGGCTGCTTACGCCACGCCCTTTCACCCAATAAGGGTCGGGGAAAATGCAGTCCACGTGATCTACGGTTTAAGCTCGATACACGCCTCCCCGAAGCTGGAGTCCGTCCAGTTCACAATCGACGGCAAGCTGAAGACCATTCTCTACTGTGGCTGGGCCCAGAAGCACGCGGTTGGCCACACGCAGAGGATCAAGGAGCTGGACAACACTATTATCCTGAAGAAGGACACAACCTTCTACGCTGAGGTGTTTTTCAGTCACGCCTATGGTGCACCCGTGGACTACGTCGAGGACTTCCCGGTGCTGTATGGAGTTTCGTACGTAAAGGAGCCGGCACTTAGGATTCTGGATCCTACGACTGCTACAATAGTTGGGGCAACGCAGCAGGTAGTGTACGTATAGAAGGGGTGACCTGATTGCCTGATGCATGGTTTGGGGTGACTGGTACCCAAGAAGGGAAAAAGTCCCACGACCAACTTGCGGTTCTGCAGGACGGCCGAGTCGTCGCCATGGGCAAATACTACCTACAGCAATCCGACTTCTTCCACGCGAGTGGCGATCATGCCGCAGGCTGTGAGGCTATCAACGTTCGCGTACCCGATCTGCGAATGATCGAGTACGTGTTGAACGTCCAGCTCTTCTACGAGACTGCTAATGTCTGTACTACCCCGGTATACGAGGCCGTGAACAAGAAGATCTCTGGCAACGTGGTCGGGATGACGCTCCTCGGAGCCGATGTTGCGACTGGCGGGACACTGCACGTAGAGGTCATAGCCATTGGGCCTCCGTAGGGGGTAACATAATTGCCAGACGAATGGTTTGGGGTTTATGGTACCCAAGAAGGGAAAAAGTCACATGACCGCATCGCGGTTCTGCAGGATGGCCGCATCATTGCCATGGGCAAATACTACCTGAAGCAGGACGACTTCTTCCACACAAACGGTCGCCCCGCAGGCTGTGAGGCAATCAACGTCCGCGTACCCGACCTCCGGATGATCGAGTACGTGATGAACATACAATTCTTCTATGAAACTGATGTCTGCACCTACCCAATATACGAGGCCGTGAACAAGAAGATCACCGGCAACGTGGTCGGGATGACACTCCTCGGACTCACTAACTCGACTGGCGGGACACTGCACGTAGAGGTCATAGCCATCGGACCTCCGTAGGGGGGCCGATAGCCAAGGAGGCACTGAACAGTGAGCTATCACGAGAAAGGCTACCACCGAGTTGACAGGATAGTCACGACCCTGCTTGACGGAAGAACCGTGGCCAAGGGAGTCACAACGCAGTTAGTTGTGGCTGGAGATGTCTACATTACGGTGACAGTCCCGAACTTGAACTTCATAGAAGAGGTCCTACACATCGAGGTCTACACGGATCCCTCCTGCGCTATCGAGAATGGCTTCGGCAACAAGAACATAGTCGAAAACGTCGTGGGTATCACCATTGCCGGTCTGGCAGAAGGGACGACCATAACCCTCGAGATAATAGCCATAGGGGTGTAGGAGATGGACCCGGGAATGGCTAAAGTCCTGTGGTTCGTTTTCCTCGGCTTCCTCGGCGGGCTCGCCTACGTCCTCATGGAGATGGCCAAGAAGTGGGAGGACCTTATCACCTTCCCCGCCTTCAAGAGGTACGCCCTGGGAGCCATCACCGGGCTGGTCTACTTCATCGGTTACAGTGAGAGAGACTTCCCCAACGGGATTATGTGCTTCGTATCCGGGTTCGCGGCAACAGCATTTATCCAAAGCCTGGTCAACCGCCTCAGCAGGGTTCAAGCGTGACTAACCCCTCAGAATTGAGCTTTTCCCCTTTTTTATGATGGAAGGAAATTAAATGGCTCTCCGTGAAGATGTATCTCACCCGGAGAACTACAAGCACAGATTCCATTGGGAAGCCGAGGAAGTACAAATAATCGATGCCGGGCAGGCCGGTGAACAAAATCTGGGAAGAGGGCCGCTTACCATTGACAAGACTATCAGGATAAATGAACTGACCCTAAGAAACTCTGGGACGGCGGACACCGTTGTAAGTCTCCTGGTCCTATCCGACGCCGTCTACCGGGTCAAGGTATCGATCATCTGCACGGCCGACTCATCAGTGGAGTGGGAGTCGGATCAGGGGAGGAAGTTTGTCTACGGGGAGCAACCCATAGTCCGAGCCAGCGTCGTGACCGGTGGAACCCTCTACATAAGCGGAAGCGGGATAGAGGCCTCCATAGTGGACTCTTGAGGTGACTCTTGATGCCGATAACCGACTTCCGCAAGACGGATCTGAGGGACGTTCAAGATGACGTTGCCGTAATAGAACACCATTGGCACAGTCGCTGGAGGGTCTACCCTCAGGATGTGACTTCGTCTATTACCCTTGCAGCTGCGGCTGTGGCGGATACCTTCGGAGACTGGGTTCTGATCGTCCCCCTTGACACGGTGCCCTTCGACTTCGAAATCATAGGCGTGGTCGTGGAGGAAGCGGACACTACTCTCACCACCTACTTCATACAGCTTGGATACAACACGGTAAACGTTGCCCCAGGAACGAACATGGAGTCAGGTGAACGAAGGTTCAGGATAGCTGAGTCTCCGATAAAGAATGCAAACGAGCTACTGCCAATTCGTAGCCAAGACATTCCAGCGAATAGCACGGTCTGGGGAAGGCTGAAGGCTTCTGGTGGTGCATCCGAGGAGGTTGAGGTAAGCGTTGTACTTGCAAGACACGTTAAGGTCGAACGAGAAGTGCCTCTGTGGCCAGCGTTTCCCTGGTAGCCGTCTACCCCTTAAAAGCGCCCCCTATTTTCTGGAACAGGTCAAGTTCCGACTCAACCTCATCCAAGGCTCTGAACCACCTCTCCATCACCAGGTCCCAGTTGTGATACTTCTCTACGTACCTCCTGGCCTCCTTCCCGTATCTTTCCCTGAGATCTGGGTTTTGGTAGGCCTCCTCCAGCTTCTCGAGGGCCGACCTCTGGTTCGGCACGGGGTAGGTGGGCAGCTGGGGCACGTAGACCGGGATCTGGACATACATGTCCTCTGGAACGCTCTCCACGAGCCAGCCCCTCCTCGGCCCGTTCCCCTCGACGATCTCGACCTGGGCGGAGTTCCTGGGGCATATCGGTGGGATCCCGCATGCCATGGCCTCATATTCCGGCAGACCGAAGCCCTCAGCTACAGAGTTTTGCCAGTAAACATCTCCCGCGTTGTGAGCCCTGGCAAGCTGGGAGTTGCTCACGGGGCTGATTATGGGGTTGTAGTCCGGGAACAGTATGTGCTCCTCCATTCCCAGCATAGCACGCCATACGGGCAGGTCATAGGCCCTCGGGTATGTCCCGTGGGCGTTCGTGTGTATGAACAGGTAGGCGTCGTCGTGGCCGTCCTCCACGAAGCGTTTGAAGGTCCTCATCATAAGAGGGAGCTCCTTCCTGGATCCCACGTTGGCTCCGACGTTCACCGCCAGGAAGGCGTCCTTGGGTATGCCGTACTCCTCCTCGAACTCTTCCCTGATCTCATCCTTATCCATGGGCTTAAAGTCCTCAGAAACGCCGTGTGGTATGTAACCTATTTTAGCTGGCGGTAACCACTTCTGGAGCTCCCCGTAGCCGAAACGCGAGTAAGCTATGACTCGGTGGAAGTTCCTCACGTAGTTCTTCCACTTCCCCGTAAACGGTCCGTCTATCGGAATCCAGCCGATGACAGGGACATTTACATTGTTGAGGAACTCTATGCCGAAGGCATCCATGAAGCCGATTACGATGTCTAGATCGTATTCTTGTATGTAATAGGAGTTGATGAGGTCGGCGGCAGACCTCCAGTCGGATAGGGCGACGACCCCTAGCTTCTTACCCGAGGGAGTGTCCACATTCTGCCTTCCACCCCAAACTATCAGGTCGCCGGTCTGCCCGATGCAGACGACTTCGTGCCTATCCATCAAACGGTCGCAAACTTCGAGGGTCTGCCCCCCGTAGCCCGTCGTTGCAGTAGGAGACGCGCTCAACCACCCGATTTTCATACTACTCCGCCACCCGACCTCTCAGTTAAACCTTTCATCGCCAAATTCCTCCTTCCTCTTCACTTGCGCGCGCGCTCATAGTTTTTTATGACTTTAATTATGTAGCTGACATCCTCATCGGTAAGTTTGTTGTGAAGCGGAATGCACATCATGTCCTCGTGAAGTTTGTCGGTGTTTGGCAAGTCTTTCCTCATCGGGCCGAATATTGTGTATTTGTCGTTTCTCCAATGAGCGACCGAGACCTCAACGCCTTTTTTCCACATGTTTTCGGCGAATTTCAGTCTATCTTTGATGTGCATGGTGAAAAGCCAGTAAGCACTTTTCCTGTTTTTTCTTTCCTCAAAAAGCTCAATGTTTGGAGTCCCCTCAAGCTCCTCCCTATACCAGCGAGTAATCTGCCTCCTCCTCGCAAGAACTTCGTCAAAGTATTCGAGCTGTTCAAGGCCGATCGCCGCCGTGATGTCGTTCATATTGTACTTGTAACCTACCTCAGAAATGTCGTAGGTTGGGTCGTGCCCCAATACCGTGGGTTTACGACTGGCCTTGTCTATTCCGTACCAACGTCTCCTGATACAGGCCTTATAGTCTCCTTCATCCATAACTGAGATCATTCCTCCGTCAGCGGTCGTTATCTGTTTTATCGCTCCGAGAGAGAAAACCGTGAAGTCGACGCATATTCCTACGGGTTTTCCTTGATATTCCGCTCCCAACGCGTGGGCACCGTCGGCTATCAGTTTCAACCCGTGGGAATCGGCTATCTCCCTCAGCTCTTTCATGTCACAAGGGTAGCCGCCCCAGTGAACGCAGACGATTGCCTTTGTCTTATCGGTTATCCTGTGCTCAACATCGTTAGGGTCAAGATTGGCGGACTCATACTGAACGTCGGCGAAGACAGGCTTAGCGAACTGCTCCAGAATCGGCGTATTAGTGGCAGTGCAGGTCAAGGCGGGTGAAATGACTTCGTCCCCCGGGCCGATTCCCGAAACGGCGTACACCAATCTTAACGCTGAAGTCCCTGTGTTCACGGATACGACCCTGCTCAAGCCGAATTTTTCCGCAAACTCCCTCTCAAACTCATCCACCTTCGGCCCCTGACCGATCCATCGGCTTCTCAGGACCTCAGCTACTTTGGGTATCACCGACTCGGGCATAAACGGGTAGAACATGTATATTCTCTTCATTTGTTAAACCTCATTTTCATTGTTTCACTCATAATGGTTTTTCCTTCCTCTTGCTCAGTGAGTTCGCCCCAATGGGTCGGCCAATCCGGGAAGACGTGATCCTGTGGTCTGGGTCTGAGAATTTCCTGATCGCCAAGGATGTTTTTTGGTAGCATGTAGTCTCTGTGTATCACCTGCATGTTCAAATCTTCGGTGAACACTATGCCGAAACGTTGGGTTAAGCTGACTCGGAAATGTAGCAGAGGCGCGTTGCTGTACTTGTGTTCAGCTATGCCTTGGATTGCTTCTACGTATTCCTTCCTGAGGGATAGTCCCTGCGGATGGGGGAAACTCGTCTGAGGCGAGTATTCGCCTTCTCTACCCATGGCTAGGAGACGAGGGCACAATCCAAGCCTATCTCTGGCGTTGTGATGTCTCCATGTTCCCTCTAAGAGGGGTTGCCGGGGGTGGCTGTCGTCTAGGTTTCTTTCAGGCTCGTCGTCCATTACGGAATGTGATTGTAGAATCACTACTATCCAGCCCAGGGCCCGTTTAAAGCCGACGTTAGTTCCATGGGATTCCTGGTAGCACCTAGTCCTATCAAGAAAATACGCCCTAAAATTGTGGTTTGGATAGTCCCTTACGCTGTTGAGACAGGCTTGTTTCGGAGAGACATCCGACGCATCGTCCACAAGTATCACCTCAAAGTTCTCTGGTGGGAAATCCTGGTTCAAAACCGATGCTATGCTGGTCTCAACCACGTTAAGGGGGGAGTTCCAATTAATTATCACCACACTTATCTGTATTCCATGTGGCTTCGGAGGCGAGGGTAGATCGATCCAGGACTCGGTTTTTATGACATGCTGATCGAACGGGAAATTCCACCATCCATGTTCGGGGTAGAATTTGAAGTTGGAGTATGGAACAACGGATTTTCTTGTCATCTGTCGGGTACCCTCCAGTTTCCATACTCAAGCTCTAGGTACTGCTCAACGGGATGGGGGATCCTGTAAACCCTACCATTGTAAGTAATTTCTTCAAACGAGGTCAGTTTCCAGCCGTCCACTCCCGAGCTCCTCCAGACATCAAACAAGATACCGTTTTTATAGAAATGTTTGTATCTGAAGGGGGACCCCTCCTCCTCCGTGGTGAAGCCTTCTTCCATTAATCTATGGACCAACCTCGAGAAGGCTTCTCCGTCGCATTTGACCCCGACGTCGATGTCGTCATCCCAAGGGATGTATCCCTTATCCCTGTAGAAGCCTAGGCAAGTACCCAGGACGAGGAAGTTCACGATGCCCAGTTCTCTGCATATGTCATCCCATTTTTCCAGCATCTCGTCTGCAAACTCTTTTGCATCGTTTGGTTTCTTCATCCCTGTTGCTCCTTCAACCGTTTTCTAAGTTGTTCCAAAATTGGTTGTGGAGGCGCTGTATTCCATCCATGTTTGGAGAATAAGTCGATGATGCTATCAACCTCCCACGCCCCGTCTCTGCCATCGATATCTTCAGTTCCCGGTCCAGGGGAATCCCAGGTACCGCCCCCGAGTTTGTAAAGCCAGTCACAAAATTCTAGTACTCCCTTTCCCTTCACACTCGATATTCCACTTATGACCTGAAGGGACAGCTTGGCAGCAAGTATTTCTCTTCTAAAATATTTACGGATGCCAATCTTCTTTTCGCATTTCAACAGGTTCTCCACGAGCCTGTCCGTGATGATGACGTCCCCCATTATGAGCAAGAACGCGTCGTCTGGGGGTATTTCGCTTAGACCTTGAATAAGGGAATCCACATGTCCGGCATAGAGCTCGGCGTAGCCTGGGTTATGGACGAATTTCAGCCCTAGGTTCCTCTCTTTTGAGTGAGCCATTACCTCGTCTGCTTTGTAACCCACGATGACTATGATCTCATCGACTCCGTGTTTTCTCAGGATTTTGACGTCCCTCTCCAGGATCGTAGGGGCCGTTGACTCCGGTACGGGCTCGTATACCCAGTCTTCCAGCCTGGCATCAGGTTCACGTTCGGGAGGTTCCACGTATTTTAACAGGCACTTGGGCTTGTAGTCCAGGGGGAAACCATGATAATCAGTTGACTTGGTCAATCCAGCGGCTAAAATTATGGCTTTCATTTAACTCCCACCGCGGTCATGTCGAAGTTTTTAATGTTGCCGCGTGGGCCGTTATCTATTATTCTCACGTCTTTGAAGCCCGCGTCCTCCAAGTATTTTCTTAGAAGTTTATGGTCGAAGCCGCTTTTCTTGTAGATGGATGTGTTATTCGGTCCTTCCATGGCGCCCCAAAATATGAGGCGCATCCATATGTTTCCATCAACCCCATGCTCCGCTATAACTTCAGCAGCCGATTGAAGGTCCGGAATTGTATGTGACACTATTCTCCCCTTCTTTAAGACCCTGTAACATTCCGCCATGAGTCCTTGAACTTCAGTGAAGTCAAGATAGTCGATGAAGTGGTGGGAGAACACTTCGTCCACCGATTCATCGGGGAATGGGATTCCCTCTCTCAGGTCACACACCATGTCTACGGTGGGATGTGGGTAAAAGTCTAGGATTGTGTAGCCTAGCCGCGTCGATTTTCCTCCTCCCAAGTTTAGCTTAGTCAAACTGTTATCTCCTCCAGGGTATCTATCTCACCCCAACCATCCGGGTTGGCGACAGTTCCTCCATTGCTTGTGAGGTCCCCGTCGGAGCCCCCGTGCGCTAGCGGAAGTATGTGTTTGTAATAAGGGTCCTGATCCATGAAAGGAGCCCTGTACATGTGAATGGTTTGCATGGTCACGTCTTGTCCACCGGCGAGGCCGTCACGTTTCATTCTTTCCCAAAAGTCGCCATCCATCCCGCCCCAACCGATAATCCCCTCATCGAGGCCACGCATCTTGACGCATTGTTCCCTTCTGACGGAGCCCCCGTTCCAGGTAATGGGCTGGGTAACGATGTCGAGCCCGGACTCGTATGGATTCACGAAGTCTCGTCTATCTATGTCGTCGACATCTGTCTCGAAGCATTCGTCTCGGTGTCTTTCGCTCAGGAAACCGTAACAGAGAGGATTAAGCCAGAGATCTTCCCTTTGGGAATGGTGTTTGACGGTGGCGGTCAGGAAGTCCTTTCCCACCAACATCGTATCCGACTCGCAGAATACGATTATGTCTCCTACAGCCCTTTTAATCCCGATGTTGGTGGATCTGGTGCAGTTCCAGTTTATGCTCTTGTGAGATTCAAAAAACCTTATTTTAACGTCGCTGTGCTTCCTCATCAGTTTCTTGACCACCTTTATGCATTCCTCCTTATCCGGGCTGTTATCGTCAACGAATAGAACTTCAAATTGGTCACGTGGATAATCCTGCTTGGCGAAACTTCCGAAGACAGGCGGCAAAACGGATGTCGAACCCCAATTAACGCAGACTATGCTAACCGTGAGATTGGGATCCCAGTCTCCGATCTCACTGTAACTTGGAAGCCTTATCCACTGTTTGCCGAAGTTTACCCTGTGTCCTTCTTTAATCGCGTCTTCTAGGAAAAATTCCATGTACTTTTCCAAGTCAGGTAGGCGAGGCGGATGCTCGTTCATTGGATCCCCCTTATTTTATCTATTATCTTCGTAGTGGATTGCAGAGTGGACTTTCCGCTCACCAAAGCCAACCTCCCTCGTCTTTCAGCTTCCCGGTGATGCCCTTGGAGAGCCACTGAAGGAGGCTCATGCTCCTGTCTTCTCGGTATTTCCATAGGCAGTAGACCGTGTAGGCGGTGGTGAATATGCCGAACCCCCAGAAGAACTGGTCCTTGACATCGGAAACGTTGAGGTTGTGGGCGAACATGATCCAGTACTCCACGTGGGTGTTCAGAATGGCTTTGGTGGATACGTCCCTCGTAGATTTGGTTCTGCGCACTTTGTTGCCTTGCCACACGTACTTCATGCGGATGAAGGTCGTGTAACCGATCAGCACCCACCAGACGCCTTCGATCAGGTCTAATTCCATAGCTTCTCGCCCTCCATATGGCGTCTCACGATTTCCTTTATAATGCCTGTAGTCGTCCTCTCCTCGTAGTACCGGGGCTGAATCAGCCTCCCCCCGACGCTTTCTATGTACTCCCTGGACTTCTTAAGATCCGGATCGTCGGGAGACCAGTCATCCCCGTGGAAGAGGAATTCCACCTTCCACCCCTCCTCCACCAGCTTCTTCAACGCGGGCGTGCAGTCCCGGTCACGAACCGGAACCACTAGGTCTACTACCCTGAGTTCCTTGACGAGTTCGATCCTCTCCCCGAAGGGTATGATCGGTCGGCGCTTGTAGGAAGCCACCAGCTCATCGACATAGACCCCTACGATGAGGAAGTCGCAGTCTTTCCTACACTCCCTCAGGAAGTGTAGGTGCCCGTAGTGGAGCAGGTCCGCAACCATGAATGCGTATCCGACCTTCAATTCCATTACCAGATTTTCTCTGAAGCGTCATGTATGTCTCTGAAGGTGCCGCAGTCCCACCATAAGCCGTCATGGACCCGATACCCGACGGGAATTAGTTCGTTTAAGGCATCCGTTATCTCGTACTCACCCCGACCGGAGGGTTTCAACCCCTGAAATACGTCGAAGAACTTCGGCGTCAGGCAGTATAGGCCGAGAACTATGTAGGGGCTCAGGGGCTTTTGGGGTTTCTCAACGAACTCAGAGATGGTGGGCTTTTCGTAAAATTCATCGAGATCCATGTCTACCCCCCACGGGGCGTCGGTGAAACTGGCCACGCCGTATCTACTGGCCTCCTCAACGTTGGAAACCCTCTTCAAGAAGACTTGGGGGAGGGACGGGTTTCTAATGAACGGATCAATGCAATCCTTAATTCCGTCGGCGAATATGTTGTCGCCCAAGTAGACGACGAAGGGCTCGTTGCCTATCCATGGCTGGGCCTCGTTTATAGCCCAAGCTATGCCCTCGATACCGTGCTGGTAAACGTAGCTTATGTGGACGCCGTAGTCGTCGCCGTCCCTGAGGAGTTCCATGAAACCGTATGGGTTAACATGGGTTATGCTCAATATGATGTCCCTTATGCCCGCATCCCTCAAAGCCTCTATTCCGTAGAGGATCATGGGCTTCCCAGCGACTGGCAGGAGGTGCTTGTTGACCGCGAGGGTTGCTGGCCTGAGACGCGTGCCATGCCCGCCTGCGAGAATGATGGCCTTCATCATCCCCCTCTTCTGTAAGGCACGGCGAAGTTGTTTTGAACATACCAGCTAACTGTTTCCTCTAAGGCCTCCGGGAACGTGTACTCGGGTTTCCATTCAAGCAGTTTCTCTGCCTTCTCGTAGCTACCTTCTAAGTGGAAAACGTGTCCCCAGCGGTCGTCCACGTGGTCGACGGTTACTATCTTGGATAGATCCATTTTGCCTGAAACCTTCGGGACGATGTTCTTCAAAAGGTTGGCTACTTCCGTTATGCTCCAGCTTTTTCCCGTGGAAAGGTTGACGACTTCGCCTGCGGGCAGCTTATTCAGGGCCATCCAAAGGCCCCTGCAGGTGTCCTTAACGTACAGCCAATCTCTTCTGGCGTTTCCCTCACCGTAGATTGGAAGGGGTAGACCGTGGATGATGTTGTAGGCAAACTTGGGTATCAGTTTCTGGGTTTGCTGGTATGGTCCGAACTGGTTGAACGGCCGGACTATTGAAACGTCTAGTTCGTAAGTCTGCCACCACGCGTAGCAGGACCTGTCCTGAACTACCTTAGTCAAAGCGTAGGGTGAATGAGGTTGAAGCGGGTGTTCCTCGTCTTGAGGGACGTAGACCTGTGTTCCATACACCTCGCTTGAGCTGATCTGAAGAAGTCGGCAGTCATACTTACGGCAGGCCTCCAGCACGTTCAGCATCAGCTCTATGTTGTTTCCCCAAAACTTTCTAGGGTTCTTTATCGAATCGTCGATGTGAGTGTAAGAGGCCGCGTTTATGACGGCGTCAGGTTCAAAGTTTTTCCAAGCCCTGTCTACGTCTTCCCATTGAGTCAGGTCTTGTCCATACTGTCTGTCTATTAATCTGATCTCAGGCTGCTCCTCATCTGGTAACGTCAGTAGGTATTGAAACATGTTCGTCATTATGAACCCGGAGCCGCCTGTGATTATCAGTCTCATTCCAACACCCCGCAAGTGTGCATATCAGTCTCCTCCCTTTTCAAATAATATCTGAGTCCTATGCTTTCTGGACAGGTCCTCCACCAGATTGAACTTCAACATATTGAATAGCTTGATTATCTGCCGAGGGTAAAAAAGGCTGGGGTGCCAGATTCCCCACATGGCCTCGTCATCCGGGTCACACGTGTCTAGGAATAACCTTCCCCGATGTCTCAAAACCCTATACATCTCGCTAGCTACTATGAAGGGGCTTAGTGAGTGTTCAAATGTCTGTATGGATAGGATCCCGTCGAAGGATAAGGGCGGAAACTTTAGATCATGCATGTCCTGATGATGGATGCCGATGCCGAAGTTTTCCTGAGCGTAACGGATGTTCTCCGGATTCATGTCTATTCCCTCGACATCGTATCCTTCCTTCCTGAGAACGGCCATATCCACGCCGGCCCCGGCTGCCACTTCGAGGATCTTAGCATGGCTTTCTGGGGGCATGTATCGCCTGAATAGTTTGATGATGTCGTAGTTTGGTTCGTGGTTCTCGATTTTCTCTTGTTTCACAACATCCAAATATTTCAACCATTTTTCCTTGTTCACTATAACCACTCACCTTCGTAACTCTTTCTTGAAAACGTATCCCCTGCCATCCGAACCTTGATCATGGCTTTTCACTAAGTCAAATCCTCTTTCCGTGATGAACTTTATCCAGCCCTCCTCAGTGAAGTTTGTCTCAGTCTCTACATCACTCTTCTCTTGAATGATCAACAGGCCCTTCTCCTTGAGTGCCTTCCACATCTTGGGGATGACGATCTCCTTGGTCCGTAGGTTCGTGTGCTGGAGGAAGGTGTGGGTGAAAACGATGTCAAACTCATCGTGGAAGTCCATGTCCCTAGCGTTCATCAGGTGGAACTCGCATTCGGGGTATCGCTTCCTCGCCACTTTTATGGCATGGCTGCTAAGGTCGACGCCAACATACTCTATGGTCGGCTCTATGTCCCTCCAGGCCCAGAGCCAACTCGCTATCTGGCAGCCGACCTCTAATACTCTGAAGTGGGGCTTAATCAGTTCTTTAAAGTATTCAAAGGTTGAGCCGTCTGTGTAGGGATAAGGTTGCTCTGTCGCCCGCTTGGAGTCCTCATCCCAGTTTATCCCGTCATCCCCAATTGCTGGTTTCTCTTCCTCGCTTTTCAGAAGCATTTCAAATAGCTCTCGGATCGTGAGGCTGTCCCACTTCTCATAGAACTCCTTGAGGAACTCCTCCCTGTTCCAAATGGAATCGAGTATGAAAGAACCGACATCTATCTTCGGCTTAATGATCTCCCAGTATGTCCCACTCTTCTTTAGTGCCTCGAGGAATATATCCTCAGTTATTTGGACATCCACGTTCACGGGAACAGGTATCCTAATTCTCTCACCCGGGGTTGAGGGGGGTCCTGCAACCTTCTGTTGGTACTCTAGGCTCCTCTTCAAGCTCTCGGACAGGTCCTCCCTTCTCATTCTCCCTTCAAGTATAGCCTTGGAGTAAGACTCCTTCCCTGCCTGGTCGGCGTGTCTCCCTAGGACTTCCATGTAAGTCTGTTCCACGTAACGCATCACCTCGGGAAGGGTTCCGAATGGGATCTCGTGTACCGGCTCCCAGATCCTGCCGTCAGGGAACTCCTTTTCCTCGAGATGTAGATACTCGAAGTACCACCGGCCGAACTCCATCTCCTCGTGGTCGAAGTCGAAGCCCTCGATCCTGTTCTCCCAGAGCCACTCCCTGAGGTGGCGGTTTATTTTCCCTTTCCTGAGGTAATCCCTCATACTTGGCCAGTTATCCAGCCCTAGATCGTCGCAGATCTCCCGAAGGGGCTTCCAGGAGGGGTTCCTCTCACCGACGTTGTTCCCGCCCCCGGCGAGGAAGACGTTCCTGGCGGCCCTCTCCCATACCTCATGCCAGTACTTGACGTGTTCGTACCAGTAGGTCTCTTTCGGTAGTCTCATGGCCCTCGTCAGTCCGGGGATGATAAGGGTTTCGTGGACCTCCTTCACCTCGCCAACGCCTTCGTAGTGAGTTCCCTCTTTCTTTTGAAAGATCAGGTTCTTGAAGAAGTCACTTATCGACTCGGTCTTGGTTCCATCTGCCTGATACGTTATGTCGTGGCTGTTGATCAGGAGGAGTACTAGGTCTTCCTTATCCGCTTTCTCGCATATCTTCCTCGTGTCTTCGCAGAACTTCTCGCAGAACCACTCGTCGGGGTCGTGCACCATTATCCAGTCGTCCGTCTGGCACTTCTCCAGATACTGGTTACGCATCTTCACCATGCTGTCCTCCCAGGGGTGGAAGTAGACCTCGCAACCAAGATCCTTGAGGTGTTGCTTCTGATCCTCGGTGACGGACTCGTCGACTATCACGACATATCGGTCAACGTGGGGTCTGAGCCTCTTGATGCAGACGCTCGCTTGTTCGATCCTCTCTCCGTACACACCTACGCATCCAACTATCAATTCCACCATTCCCTCCTCTCATCTTCTCTCCTCGGTAAGTGTAAAATCGGGTATCCAACCACTGTGGATACCCCCAACACCCTCTCTTCTCTTTCCTCTTGGTCAAGTTCGTCGAGAGGAATGTCTTCAGGCTTGTAATACGGCACCTCATGCACCTTTCCTCTCCACTCTATGTCCCTGCTGTTCCTGATGAGCCGTACCTGATAGTCAGGCCAGTTCTTCCCATCGGGTAAATTGATACGTGGGAAGCGGAAGCAGACCTGGTCATATTTTTCCGCAAATTCCAAGTTCTCTTTTATGTTTCTGAGGAATCCGTTGTCGAATCTCTCATCGGCGTCGCACCAGAGGATCCATCCGAAGTCCTTAGGCACCAGGGTTCGAGCGTAGTTCTTCTCCTCAGCAAAGCTCCCCGAGAAGGGCCTCATCTCCACGAGGTCAGCGTGTTTCGTGGCCATTTCGACAGTCTTATCGCTTGAGCCCCCGTCTAGAACCAGCAAATAATCAAAGTAAGGTCTCAAGTGTTTTAGGCACTCCCTGATCCTAGGTTCCTCGTTCAATGTCAGAACCACGCAGGCTACCTTCATTTTTCCTCACCTATCTCGGGCATTAACTCCAGTCCCCCCTGTAGTGCTCGAATAGCGCAACCGTGCGCTCTATGGCATCGTCGAAGCTCCACGCCGGCTTCCAGCTCCAGCGGGTCTGCTTCATGGTCTCCTTCTGAACCTGGGATGGGAGCTTGACCCGCCTGTAGTTGGGCCGCAGGTCCGGGAAGTGCTTCAACACCTCCTTGACGACGTTCTCTTGATTCATGACCGCCCCGGTGGCTATGTTGTACGGTCCGGGTTTGAGCAGGTCGTCCAGCAACAGGGTCTTGAGGGCATCCACCAGATCGTCCACGTAGATGTATTCACGTATGCTCCTGTCGTTGCTGAAGATCAGCGGGGACTCGCCCCGGAGGCAGGCTTTGACCGTGTTGGGCACGATGCGGTTGCTGAAGGGGTCATACCCGTATGCGTTACATGAATGAGGTATCACGACGTTCATGCCGTAGGTGTCCATGTAGCTCCAGGCTATGAAGCCCTGACAGACCTTGCTAGTGGCGTAGGGCTCGCCTGGCTGATATGGATCCTCCACGGTGGCGCCCAGCTTCTCACCGTAGACCTTGTCCGTGTTCATCACGAGAACCCTCTCGACCTCAAGCTGGCGACAGGCCTCGAGCATGGCTGTGGTGCCCATCACATTAACGTCGTAGACGCTCAAGGGGTCTCGATACGCAGTTTTCACCTTTGCCAA
>DATKVL010000171.1:0-7657 GCA_035530115.1 Dehalococcoidia bacterium
CTCCATTGATTATGTGCACTTCCTGGCCTAGCTCCAACATGACCACGGCGGCACCGGTGTCCTGACAAAGAGGAATTTGTTCCTCGCCGGCAATGTTTGCATTTTCCAATATCCTATCCAGCACATCACGGCAAACAGGAGATTTTTCTTTTTCTTTTGCTTGCCTCAATGCAATTATCACATCTGGGGGCAAATAATGGCAAGAATGCTCAAATAAACGGCCTACGGTGTTCGTTACGTCACCAGCTTTGATTTCCTTCATCTTTCTTTGCCGGCTTATCCTGGCTTCCTGATGCTGGCTGCGTTGGATGCTAAGTTTCTATCCCATTACCTTTGGCACAGTAAGACTAGCATCCATCAGGAACAGGATTTTTGCCTTTTCTCCCTTCTTTTCAATTGCTCTATCTAGCGCCTCTTGAACTTCGTGACAGGGTTTGATAAATGCTTGTTCCATATCTTGCTCCACAAGCCCGGTCACTCCCCAGATTTCTGCCCAGGTGGCAATCTCAGCCATTTTAGCAGCTTTATGATAACCCAGTTTGTAGCCTTGCTCAATTCTTTGCAGAGCTTCCTGAGGGGTTTTACTGCTGGCCAGGAGATTAAAGTATGCCTCTTCTCCTATGCCAGACCTGCATTCAGAGACAAGTATAAGAATCCCTCCCTCCTTTAGAGCCAGTTTCCCATTATCAAGCGCCTTTTGTGATTGATATAAATCCACGTCTGAGGGATAACCGGCGACAGCAACGACGATGTCCGTTTTTTCCTTTATATCTACACAGTAAACTTCGTGAGCTTTCTCTATAGCCATCAGGAATGAATCATGAATATGCCCTGAGGTACAATGGTAAATCCTTTTTTCGCCATCGAGAACAGTCTGGATGGAAAATATTTCCTTTCCTTCTATCGTCTTGAGGGCATCAACCATATCTTCATGAACCGGATTGCCCTCCAAAACCAGCGTCTGTGCACGGGGACTAAGGGCATGCTTATGGTTTTGCTCTATTGTCTTATAAGACGCAATACCGGGGAGAAATGATTTCCTTCCTCCTGTATAGCCAGCGAAATAATGGGGCTCTACTGAACCAATAGTTACCAGCTTATGTGCCTCTACACCTATTTTGTTTACATACATCTCGGTACCAGTGGAGGAGATTCCCAAATATACCATATCTTCATCTTTGCGAGCATCGTGGACATAGATTCTGTCCTTTAGCAAGTTGTGATAATTTCCGAAGATAAAGTTGAATTCCTCTTCAGTTGGTGCACGGTGAATTCCAGTGGCAATGATAAACCTTGTATTTTTATCCTTGGTTTTAGGGTAAATTACTTCTAGTATTTTTGCCGTAGGAGTGGGTCTGGTGTAATCATTAATAATGAAAAGCAAATCTCTAGCATCGGCGATAAACTCATCAAAACTCCTGGAGTTAATGGGTTGTTCAATTCCCTTGCGGATGGTCTTTGTTTCATCGCCAACAGAAACAACGTTTGGTTCAACTATTCTGAAAACCCTGTTTTCCTCAACTTCAACCTCTACCTTTTCCTTTCCGTAAGGGATTCTTATTTTCATAGCTAATTTTGTTTTCCTTTTTTAGTCTCTATCAGCGGAGATAGCTCAACACTGAGGACTTCCGTTTGTTTCGCTGCCTTACAGCCCCCTATAATCTGCTCTCTATGAAATTCAGCCTCCCGATTTTCATATTGGCCCCAAGGATGCTATTTCACTCACAAAACTATTCACCGCATTCTTAAGTTTTTGGGTCTCACCAGTGGCAAAATGTTCCAACTTAAGCCTTTGTGCTTCAACACCAAGCACACCAAGCAGTCTCCCAACCAATACACATCTCTCCTGAGCCCTATAGTTTCCATCGTGCTCACATTCATCAAGCGGGCAACAGGCAATCATCACCCCCCATGCGCCCTGGTAAAATGTGTCCAATATCAATCCTGGGTCAATACGGCCAGCACACACAGTCACGATAACCCCAGATATATTTTCTGCCTCCGTCAGTTCCATTCGAGACAGTCGGAGTCCAGGATATATTGACCAATCACAACAGAATATAATTACTTTGGGGATTTCATTCATACTTCTGAGGGAGCTCTCAATTTTCGCAGAGAGTTCTTTTTTTGATACTCCAAATCCCTCTTTTTGCGACATTGCTCCAACAGGACACTCCGCTACACACACACCACAACCCTTACACTTAACCTTGTCGACCAGTACTCTCATATTCTCCATATCCATAGAAAGTGCTTCAGATTTACATACCGAGACACATCTTCCACAGTCTATACATAGTTTTTCGGCATTCCTAACTGTGGTGCCCTGCACCTCGAAGCCAGCTTCCATAAGGTCAGCTCTGGCATCGGTAAAAATATCAGCAGGCGAAACTTTTGCTGAACAGCTTTTGCTACAATTCTTGCAGTAAAAGCACTGAAAGAGCTTTTCCGCAACATATGTAGAGGGTTCAACTTCACCCGTCAGGAGCCCATAAGCAAGCAACAGCCTCCCCCTGGGCGTATCAATTTCCCAATTGGACACCTTATATAGAGGGCAATGCTCATAACAATAGCCACACCTTATACATATATTTAGTTCGTTTCCCCACTTATTTAGTCTGTTAAATTCCATTATCCCCTAGCTTATCCCAAGGCTTCCAAGCAAGAAGAGGCACCGGCTCTTTGGAGATTCGATTTCAGTTTTTCCTTATAGCTCCACCGGGTATCTGAGTTTAGTTGCCGTAACCCAGTCATCCGGTGCATCCATCAATTTATGAGGATTTAAGATATTGTTGGGGTCAAGAGCCATTTTTATAGCCTTCATCATTTGAAGTGAATCTGCCTTTTCTTTTTTCCAAGAGGGCGCTTTGGAAATGGCAATGCCGTGCTCCCCTGAGGTTGTCCCCCCCACACTTCGGACATAATCATATACCTCCTCAACTGCCCGCCTGGCATTTTCCCACTGCTCTTTCTTGGTAGCTTCCATCAATATCTTTGTATGTAGCAATCCTATACCACAATGACCATAAGCATTCATCACTACGTGATTGCGTTCTCCGATTTCGTGAATCTTGCGGGCGCATTCCGCTATCTTTGAGCTAGGGACAGCCATGTCATCAGCTAACGATGTGCAGACAAATCCATCCCTATATCTTGAGAGCGCAGCAAAAAGTTTTTTCCTCCCGCTATAGATTCGTTCCATTTCCTTAGCATCGCTGCCCATTTCAATTCCAAAGGCATTATGTTTCTCACATATCTCTTTGATGGTTTCCATATCGTAGTCCACAGCTTCTTTTAATCGTCCATCACACTCATATAGCACAATTGCTTCTACCTGGGGAAGATTCATGTTAAGGGTCTTGTTAAGAGCAGTGATGGCTATATCGTCTACAAGCTCAAGCAATGAGGGCGTTACTTCAGATGCCACTATGTCTGATATTGTCTCACCAGCATCTTCTAGTTTATTGAACTTCGCCATTCCCATAGCTCTAAATTTAGGCAGGTGTCTGAGCAAAAGTGTCGCTTCTACAATTATGCCCAGAGTGCCTTCAGAGCCAACTATAAGCCTATCAAGCTGGTAACCCGATGCCTGAGCGCGTGTATCAGCACCAAGAGTAACTAAATCTCCATTTGCCAGAACAACCTTCATCCCTAAGACATAGTCCCGCATTGTTCCGTACTTTATCGCCCTTACCCCAGAGCCATTGTTGGCAATAGCTCCGCCAATGGTGGCAATTCTACCCGACTCTGGAGCCGAAGGAAACCAAAGACCATAGGGCTGAAGCGCCCTGTTTAAATCATCCCAGACTACTCCCGGCTCAACTTTGCACAGTATATCTCGGGGTCTTATCGCCAGGATTCGGTTTATTCGCTTCAAATCCATGACAATGCCACCATCTATGGGAACAGTGTGTCCCGAAGCGCCAGAACCGGCACCTCGGGCGATAACAGGTATTAACTCGGCATTGGCATAGCGTACAATCTCCTGCACTTCCTCTATTGTTTCAGGTCTGACAACAACCGAAGGATTGGCTTCATGAACCGAGGAGTCAGAGCCATAGACATAAAGATCAGCAATGTTATCTCTGACATTTTTCTCTCCTACGATCTCCTTCAATCTTTCAACGTCTACCTTCATCTCTACCTCCCTCTATATCGTTATTTTACTTCCCTTTGCGCTAAATATATGTGTGCCTATTTATCATCTCCGATGAAAACATTGAAATTTCTCACGCCTGCTCTTTTTCGGAGATTGCTTTTTCTCTAACTTCCCTTCAGCTTGCCAGCTTTAACTTGAGCAATAAGTTCATCCTCCCTGCTCACCTCCTCAAGAGTCTTGGGGGCATGGGGTGGCTTCCAATCGTCTGGGATGGTCTTATCTATACCATATCTATAATTTAAGAAGCGTGCACCAGTGGTAGGGTAAAGAGCATAAATAAGGACATCTTGAATATTCTTAGTGAATTCTTTTGATTCTTCCTTAGCTTTTTCCAGTTCTGGCTCGAGCAGGTCTGCCGGCCGACAGGTGATAGGCACCTTATCTTTAAGAATAGTCTTCTGGACGTCTGGGACAATTTGAGCTGGTGGCTTGCCATAACCCCCATATACATATTCCCTTGCCTCCTTGGAGACAAGCTTGTAGCGCCCTAGCAGGACATTCTGTACTGCTTGGACACCAACAATCTGGCTCGTAGGTGTAACTAAAGGTGGATAACCAAATTCTGCCCTGACCCTAGCAGTTTCCTGTCGCACCTCAGCCAGCTTGTCCAGAGCATCCATTTGTTTGAGCTGCGCCACCAGGTTCGTGGTCATGCCACCAGGAATTTGATGCACCAGAGCTCCGGTATCGATGACCGACATTGCCGATGTATCTAGGAAATCTTTGTATTTAGGGGCGATCTGTTCCAACATTTGAGCACACTTGAATAGTTGTTCAATGTCAAGCCCTGTATCCCTGTCTGTGCTATACAGAGCAACTACCAGAGGCTCAATAGCTGGCTGTGAGGAGCGTAAAGCAAAGGGAGACAAGGCAGTATCGACGATGTCGACCCCGGCCTCAATGGCCTTCAGCACCGACATAGAAGCCTGTCCACTAGTGTAGTGAGTATGCAACTCAACAGGTACTTTCAAGTTTTCCTTAAGAGCCTTGATTAGCTCATAGGAATCATAAGGGGAGATAAGCCCAGCCTGATCCTTAATACATATGGAATCAGCACCCATGTCTTGGAGGGCGAGAGCCTTCTTGACATAGTATTCCAGATTGTAGACCGGTCCACCCATTCTGGGCTGGGTGAGCGAGTAACATACGGCTCCTTGATAATGTTTGCTACATTTTTTAATTGCCTGGGCGGCACGTTCGTGATTGCGCTCGTCATTCACGGCATCAAAAACGCGGAAAATATCAATGCCCACCTCAGCGGCCTGTTCCACAAAAGCATCAACCAAATCATCAGGATGGTTTCGATAAGCGACTAAATTCTGACCTCGTAGAAGCATCTGAAGTTGAGTACCAGGCATGAGTTTCTTCAACTTGCGAGGCCTGTCCCAGGGGTCCTCACCCAAAAAGCGATGGGCTACGTCAAATGTTGCCCCACCCCAGACCTCCATAGAGTAGAAGCCACATTTATTCATTTCAGGGGCCATCCACTCCATATCCTCAGTTCGCATCCTCGTAGCCAATGTGCATTGATGCCCATCACGAAAGGTAGTATCACAAATTTTGACCGGGTTTTTAGCTTTCGGCCTCGTTTTCACTTTATCAGCGGTTAAATCTTTGGCCAAGATGGAACCGTTTCTTACTGCATTCACGAATTATCTCCTTTCGTCATTACGAGTCTTTTACTGCTTGACATTTCAAGCGTGGCCATAAATTCAGACCATCTGCTAGCCTCTTCGTCTCGTTTCGAGCTTTGGTTCGGGATAGCACCCAGCAGTAATGGCAGCTATTGCTCCTTTATTAAACTTCTTTACACAGGAATATTCCCATGCTTCTTTGGAGGTCTCGTTTCTCGTTTAGTAGAGAGAATTTCCAAGGCCTTGATTATCTTGAGGCGGCTCTCCCGGGGTGGAATAACTTCGTCAACATATCCCCGCGAGGCGGCAATGTAAGGATTATATAGTAGGTCACGATATTCCCGAATCTTCTCTTGCTCCTTGGCTTCAGGGTCCGGCGCAGCCTCTATTTCCTTGCGAAAGATAATCGGTGTAGCCCCTTCAGCCCCCATCACTGCAATCTCCGCTGTGGGCCAGGCGAAAACAAAATCAGCGCCCAGATCTCTACTACACATGGCAAGATATGAACCCCCGTAGTCTTTGCGAGTGACCAGAGTGATTTTAGGAACCGTGGCCTCGGAGTAAGCCCACAAAATCTTTGCTCCGTGTCTTATTATTCCCAGCCATTCCTGGTCTTTCCCTGGCAAGTAACCAGGGACATCGGCAATGGTAAGCAAGGGAATATTAAAAGCATCGCAGAACCTGATAAATCGGGTGATTTTATCCGAGGCATTGACATCAAGACACCCAGCAAGATGCATTGATTGATTAGCGATAACGCCCACTGTTCTACCATTAAGCCTGGCAAAGCAAATAATGGCGTTCTGCGCATAATTATAATGGGGCTCAAGTATTTCACCGTTATCCACAATGGATTTGATAACATCCCTCATATTATAAACCTTGTTGGGCTCGTCTGGGATTATGCTGTCAAGGGCAGGGTCAACACGGTCTGGGTCATCGGTAGCCTTAATTAAAGGGGGGGCCTCCCTATTACTTGAGGGAAGGTAACTCAGAAGTTTTTTTATGATTTCGATAGCTTGGGCATCGCTATCGCAGGCAAAATGGCATACACCACTTTTAGTGGCATGAGTCATGGCACCGCCCAGCTCTTCGGAAGTGATCTCTTCCCCAGTAACCTGTTTGATAACTGCCGGGCCAGTGATGTGCATGTAGCTTGTCCCCTTTGTCATGAACACCCAATCTGTCATGGCAGGTGAATAGACTGCTCCCCCGGCAGTAGGCCCCATGATTGCCGAGAGTTGGGGAATAACCCCTGAGGCTGCAGAATTCCGGAAGAATATCTGCCCATAGCCTGAAAGGGCATCAACACCTTCCTGAATCCGGGCCCCTCCAGAGTCATTAAAGCCTACTATGGGAACACCACACTTCATAGCTAAATCCATTACCTTGCATATCTTTTTAGCATGCATCTCGCCTAGTGTCCCTCCCATGGAGGTAAAGTCCTGAGAAAAAGCACATACAGGGCGACCATTTACCATCCCATATCCAGTAACGACTCCTTCTGCGGGGACGACAACCTTATCCATGCCAAAGAGCGTAGCTCGATGCTGAACAAACAAATCAAGCTCGTGAAAGCTGCCAGGGTCAAAAAGCAGGTCAAACCTTTCACGAGCAGTTAATTTCCCCGATTTGTGCTGCTTTTCCACCCGCTCCAGGCCTCCCAAGGCTTTTATCTTTCTTTCTTTGTCCCTCAGTTCCTTCAACCGGTCAGCAACCGTACCCATATGAATTCCTCCTCACGAATCAATTTCCTTATAAAGAAAGTTATTTTAAACGGAATTCGCAACTAAGGCAAATCCTTGAGCTCACGGAATTACCGCTAAGATTTGCCAGTCTATTGCATCTCTATTCAAGGAATTTT
>DATKVL010000172.1:0-4208 GCA_035530115.1 Dehalococcoidia bacterium
AAGCGTATGATGGCTCTAGTTCGTCGAACCGATGACGGAGGTCGATCTTTGCCCAGTCGTATGGAGGCACCATGATATGCCATGATATATGAACCTCCCATTCCTCAGAGAAGAAAAGATAGTGAGATACAACTAACCATATAGGGCTAATCATAGTGCCGTTCCATGCTGTATCATCTGTGATTCCAAGTTCAGGATGATTCGTTGCTAGCCATGGAACAAATCTATCTAGCAACTCTCCTGCATATTCTTGCCTATCGTCTTCGCCTTCTGCCACTTCGAAGCTAACAACCTTTTTGTCAGTCGAACTACCTCGATTTCCAGTGATGGTTACCTTAATGGTCTTTCCAATGCTTGCTTGTGTTGGTATGACAACTACCTCGGCAACCTCTCCCTCAACTATATCCTGCTGATAAATGACTACTTCTGAGCCAGGAGCCGTCGCTGATATACGGACAGGAAGTTGACCTTCTTGCCCTTCATCGGTAATTGTCACAAGGAATACGCAGTACTGTCCGGCAATAGAGTCTCCGTTTAACTGCTCAGGTATCACATTGATGTGAAATTCGGGTGTTGGTTGGAGACAAGCTATGACTACTACCACGATGACAACTGTAATACAACCTGCGATGATTCCTGCCAGCTTTTTGTTACTCATTCCATCCGCCTTTCACAATGAAGATTATTAGTCCAATCTGCTGAACCTTCCCCACTGTCCTTTGGTCTAAGCAGCTCTCCTTCTATTTACTACTACAACGCAGAAGGCTGAAAAAGGTTGCATTTATTCTGGGGACATAATACCTAATTTGTACTAGGCCTAATTGGTATGGTGTCCCTGGCATTCGTAGGAAATGCTATACTATAATAGAATAGCGCTGTAAGCGGGTGGTACTCGGAACTATGAAATGTCCCATAATTCCGCGAAAAAATGCACTGTTTTTGTAGACTATACATAACCATTGGCCGTTGTTGAAACCCATGTTACGCCATTACCATTAATCGAATATGGACAATAAGGAGGCACTAATATGCCAGAGTTAGGTTTAGGCGTCCCTTTCTGGGTAATTGTTTTGATATGGTTAGCTAAGGTTGTGTTGCTGGTTTTCGTCTCTGCTCTTCTGGCGTGGCTTGGAGTCAGAGCACTAGATGCTCTTATCCCTCATGTCCTTTATCGCGAGCGGATAGGCGAGAGCCCGGTGGCTGTCGGGTTGTTCATAGCCGGTTTCTTCATCCTGATTGGTCTTGTTATCCACGGCGCTATTACCGCACTAACTGCGGTCACAGCTCCAATAGTGTGGTACATCTTCGATTTCAGGACGTGGGGGATACTGGCTATTAGCTTTGCGATAAGCTTACTTCTGGGAGTAGCCCTATTCTATATCGTGGACAAGCTAACGCCCAAAATACCGTTTGGCCGTATTAACGAAAGCCCGGTGGCTGCAGGGCTACATATCTTTGGTTATCTCGTCTTCTTTGGCTTAATACTCCATGCGGCACTGACCGGACCGTTATGAAGAGAGCCTGGGTTTTACTAGGTTTAATAGTTGTCTTATTAGCTGCGGTGGCGACTGCTGGTTATGCCTCGGCATTTCCGTCTGAAGGTTTCTACAAGATAGGCAGCGATATCTTTGATGATTGGGAGATATGTAGAACCACGGCCTCTGGTGA
Source organism: Dehalococcoidia bacterium (assembly GCA_035530115.1). Taxonomy (GTDB): domain Bacteria; phylum Chloroflexota; class Dehalococcoidia; order GIF9; family AB-539-J10; genus RBG-13-51-36. Next base: position 1,669 of record DATKVL010000172.1, read on the forward strand.
AGATGGTTTTTATCAAATAACTGATACAGGGTTTCGTCCCGTTATAGCCTTCGAAAGCCTGGGGGAAGAGGCTGACCTGGCCTATAGCCTGGGTGAGCAGATTGCCGATAAATATCCAGACCCGCTACGGAGGGCAGAGGCGGTGTTTGATTTTGTCCGTGATAGAGTGGAATATACCTCTGATATAGACCGAAATGGAAGTGAAGAGTTTGCCCAGAATGCCGACGAGCTGGCGACAACCATCGTGGAGGATGGAAGTGGGGAAGGTGATTGTGAAGATATGGTGGTATTACTGGCGGTTATGTATAAAGCTGCCGGATTTCGCTCAGCCATAGTGCTTGTCTCAGGGCACACTGCGGTATTGGTTTATCTACCTGAATATAACAAGGCAACGGCTTTCTTTGAACTGGAAGGTGAGCCAGGATGGGTCTGGGCAGAGGCCACTGGCAGAAACAACCCACTGGGTTGGGTGCCTGAGCAGTATCTCGGTACCGAAGTGGCCGCCTACGAAATTTCTGCCGAGATACCTGCTTACGAAATACCTGCCGAAGCAGTAGCTCCATTAAGACCACCTCCCGCCCCGGCGATAGCGGTCACCGGAACCGGCGAGGGAGTCACCTACCGACCGTATCTTTTTTTCATCGTAATTGGTTTATTGTGGTGTATGTCGTTGTTCAGACGGAGGCGAAGACGTTGAGCCAAACCCCCGTGTGCATCGTCAGTGATCGGTATTCTGGGGAAATAATACCTGATTTGTGGTAGGCCTAATTGGCATGGTGTCCCTGGAATTTTTTGTACTTTCTCCTGCGGAGGAGCAGGAATACTATTCCCGCCGCAGTAACTGCCAGTATTAAGAGAAGCCACCCTACCAAGGGGAAAGTCCAGGTTTTGTTGATGCGCCCGGCAACACCTTCATAATAATCGGGGATCCGCGGTACCTCATCCACTCCAGATAGCTGAGTTGCGGCATAAATAACCACCGCTTCCCACACTTTGAGCTCTCTTCCATCGGCATGATGCACTATCAGTTCGTCCAGTCTTTCCAGCGGTACCGGCTCTCCATCGGCATTTTTAGGGACTATCTCCAGCTGGGGCAGCATGTCTGTCACCACAGGAAGAAAGAGGAGGATGTAGGCATCGATAACCAGGTGGTACAACTTCTCATCTCCGCGCTTTAAGGGGACGTACCCTTCACCATTTGCAGGTTGAATTCCATCCCCCATATAAAGCTCCGCCCTGATAACCGCACGGGTCGTGGGAATAGGCAGGTTTACAAAAGGTATGGTCAAGAGCACTGCATTGGCGGGGTTGTAGCTGTACCGCAGGCCGGAGAACTGTAGAAAGGAAGAATCTCCCATAAACTCCTGCAACAGTATGTTTACCTCCAGTATACGGCGCACTTCGTCGCCGGTGAGATAGACAGATGCAATGGGACAACCTGGGTAGCCGTCGAGTCCGTGTCCCACGCCTGTAGCTTCGACAATCTCATAAAAGGAAACGTTTCCTCCAGAGTGTTCCATGGTGCCGGGAAAGATGCTCTTCCGGATGCTGCCGTTAGCCTGCCCTGCTACGTCGACCTTCTTGCCGATAACCTCCTGGGCGACCACGCGCATGGCGTCGGTAACGAAGTTGCCAAGCGGAGTTTCACTCAGGGGTGGATGGTTGGACAGGACAAAGTCAGACCTGGCTACCGTACTCATGATATTGTCGAATTTGCCGCCGGTCATTTCATCGATGTGCGCATTCAAGATAAGGGTGTATTCCTGGACCAGGGCATCGATTTCCGGATGGCAGGCAAAGTTGCTGTCAATGGGAATAAGAAAGGGGCGGTCGTTTTCTTCGTTGCGCACCCGTACCTTGCCGGTGTTGGAGTTGTATGCCAGTTCCAGTTGCCCCAGGTACTCTCCCAGGGAACCAGCCTGGACAATGATGGTAGCGCCTTGCAGGACCGGCTTATACAGGGCGGTATGACAGTGGCCGCCTACGATTACGTCAATACCCGGGACCTCTTGTGCCAGTTCCCGGTCCTCATCCACGCCGGAGTGCGTTATGCCCACGATGACATCGGCACCCTGTTCTTTCAGCTTATCTACCGCCTGGCGGGCCGCCTCGTGCTGGTCCAGGAACTGCACGTCCCCGGTTTCACCGATTACCAGGATGGCGTCTTTACCTATAAGGCCGAAAATTCCTACTTTCAGGCCGTTTTCCAGCTCAAACATCCCGGTGTTCATGTAGAGATTCTGGGCAGCCAGCGGATGGTCCGGTGGCGCCTCCGTGTTGGAGGCCAGTACCAGTGTTTTCTGGTGGGCTTCGGGGTACCCGGCCTTTAAAAGATATTGAGCCAGGACGTCAGGGCCATAGTCATACTCATGGTTGCCGATGGCTACAGCGTCGTATCCCATCTTCTGCATTATGGTAAGCTCTGCGGCGTAACCACGGAGAGCCAGCCAAGCGAAAGCAGAGCCTCCCAGGAAATCACCGGCGTCAAGAAGAAGGACCGGTTCACCTTCCCTCATTTTGTTCTCTCGGATTTCGTCCAC
>DATKVL010000173.1:0-4948 GCA_035530115.1 Dehalococcoidia bacterium
ATCCTAAACTTAAGGCAACTAGCGTGAATCCAGCCTGTTCGGTTGGCGTGATTCGGGCGAAATCAAATAATCGGACTAAGTATGTAGAACTGCCTGTAGAGGGCTTGCGGACGGGGGTTCGATTCCCCCCGCCTCCACCAATAGCGCATCATCAGTTATACCGTGGCATACCGAAAACCCGCATGTTTAGCTACATTGCGGGTTTTTTGTTGCCCGGAGATATCACGAGATATACCCCAGCATAACTTGACATACCGTACTTTATGGCGGTACTTTTGGCGGTATTCGAGCATACCACCAGGGGAGATACCGTCAAATGGGATTGACCGCGATTGAAGCAAAGAACGCCAAGCCGGCTGACAAGCCCTATAAGCTGGCCGCTGGCAAAGGGCTCTATCTCCTAATCAACCAGACCGGCAAATACTGGCGCATGGACTATCGTTTCGATGGGAAGCGTAAGACCTTGGCGCTGGGTGTCTATCCTGAAATTTCGCTGGCGTCGGCCAACGAGAAACGAGACCTGGCCAGAAAAAAGCTGGCTGACGGCATTGACCCATCAGGTGAGCGGAAAGCTATCAAACTATCCCGCCAGAACAGCGGTGGCAACAGCTTTGAAGCAGTGGCGCGCGAATGGTTCGCCAAATACTCGACGACATGGGCCTCGAATCACGGCGACCGCATTATCCGCCGCCTGGAGCGCGACATATTCCCTTGGCTCGGCGCAAAACCCGCTTCTGACATCATCGCACCCGAACTGCTCGCCACGATTCGGCGAATTGAAAGCCGGGGAGCACTAGAAACAGCTCACCGCGCGCTCGGCAATTGCGGCCAGGTGTTTCGCTATGCTGTTGCTACCGGAAGGGCAACAAGAGATATTTCCAGCGATTTGAGAGGTGCTTTGCCACCCGCACGCGAAACTCACCACGCCGCCATCACTGACCCCCAAGCCATCGGCGGACTATTGCGCTCGATTGATGGCTATCAAGGATCATTCCCGACGAAATGCGCCCTTCGCCTTGCTCCGCTTCTATTCGTTCGCCCTGGTGAACTACGGCATGCAGAATGGAGTGAATTTGACCTGGAGCGCGCAGAGTGGAACATTCCCGCCGAAAAAATGAAAATGAGGCAGGCTCACCTAGTTCCCCTGTCCTCCCAAGTTTTGGAAATATTGCTGGAGTTGAAGGCCATCACTGGCGGCGGCAAATATGTATTTCCTGGCACCCGAACAAATGGCCGCCCCATGAGTGAAAATACGGTTCTCGCCGCTCTACGCCGCATGGGCTATGAAAAAGACGAAATGAGCGGGCATGGATTCAGGGCGATGGCCAGAACCATTCTGGACGAAGTGCTAGGGGTACGGCCAGACTTCATTGAACATCAACTAGCCCACGCCGTCCGCGATCCGAATGGGCGCGCATACAACCGGACAGCACACCTTGCCGAGCGCCGGAAGATGATGCAGCAATGGGCGGACTATCTTGATGAACTGAGGATGGGAGCGGTTATTGTGCCGCTTTGCGCCGCCTAGACAGCTATCGGTGCAATGAACAATCATATTGCATTGCAAACCATGACCCCGATGAAGAGTAGCGTGATATAGGCTGGGACCGATCTCGGCGTGGGGTTTTGGCAATACTGCCGCGAATCCACACTGTGAATCCTGCGTCTTTGTTCCCCAGGTATTGGCAGTCGCGGTTTTGTGCGGCAAAATCCAGAGCAACGTCAACTAAACTTTCATAAAACTGTTAAAGTATGCGCGCAAATCCCTAGGTAATGAGCATGGACCCCATACGAAGAATCAGCATTCGCGGCTACAAATCGATCCGTGCGCTCGAAGATCTCACGCTGACCAATTTGAATGTGTTGATCGGCGCCAACGGCGCGGGCAAAAGCAATTTCATTAGCTTTTTCCGCTTGCTTGCGCGGCTGATGGCTGGGGAGCTAAATTACTATGTGGCAAAAAGCGGCGGTCCCGATGCATTTCTTCACTACGGCCGCAAACGCACCCCACAGATGTCCGCCGAAATGTATTTTGGAAACAACGGTTACAAACTCGCGCTCGAACCAACCCAAGGCAATACCCTAATATTTGCCTGGGAACAGTTCTATTGGGATTACACCGGCCATACTTTCTCGCTCGGTACAGGCCATGCCGAAACGCTTTCAGGAAGTGGTCGCCATCAAAAAGTCGCCAACTACGTTGTGCCGTCGGTCAAGAGTTGGATCGTCTATCATTTTCACGACACCAGCGACTCCGCGCCGATGAAGCAAGCGTGTGCACTCAACGACAATGCTTGGCTACGCCCAGACGGGGCCAATCTAGCGGCTTACCTCTACCGTTTGCGGGAGCAGTACCCCGACCATTACCGCCGGATAGTCGATACGGTGCGACTCGTTGCACCATTCTTCGCAGACTTCCAACTACGCCCGAATCCACTCGATCCGAACTCGATCCAGCTAGAATGGAACGAAAAAGGCAGCGACTTTCCCTTCCTTGGCCATCACCTTTCCGATGGTAGCCTGCGCTTTATCTGCCTTGCAACCGTGCTCCTTCAACCCGACAAGTTGATGCCCGCCACTATCTTGTTCGACGAACCGGAACTTGGACTACATCCTTACGCCATCGAACTTCTTGCCTCAGTCATGCAACAGACAGCAATGAAGCATCAACTGATTATTTCAACGCAATCAGTGGAGTTGCTCAATCAGTTCGACCCCAGGAACGTTATCGTGGTCGATCGAGAAAACGATCAATCAACTTTTACTCGCCTTGACCACGACAAGTTCGCCGTCTGGCTGGAAGAGTATTCGCTCGGCGATCTATGGAAACGCAATGTTTTCGGAGGAAGGCCTGGCAATGTCTTGGATGGGAAGCCACGCTAATGGCAGGCAATAACACACGGGTCAATATCCTCGTCGAAGGACAAACAGAAGAAACCTTCGTGCGGGAACTATTAGTCCCACATCTAACAGGTTTTCAGGTCTGGCTAACACCGCGCATCGTCGAAACCCGGAAGGGTTTTAAGGGCGGGGCCGTGAGCTATGGAAAAATAAAACGGCAAATACAACAATGGTGCCAGCAAGACCCCACCGCTCGCGTAACGACTTTATTCGATGTGTATGGCCTGCCCAGTGATTTTCCGGGTGTTGCACAGTGGAATGCAGGTCTACCGCCGCAAGCTCAGGCTACCGCGCTTGAAACCAATCTGGCTGCCGATGTCGGGCAGGCCAATCTGATTCCCTATCTGCAATTGCATGAATACGAAGCGCTGCTGTTTAGCAATCTGTCGGCATTCAGTTACGCGAATGTTTCACACCAAGCGATTGCAGGCTGGCAATCCGAACTGGCCAAATTCGCTGGCCCAGAGGACGTCAACAATTCCCCGGCGACGGCTCCGTCAAAAAGGCTGATCGCTAGATGGCCTACCTACGAAAAATCTAAGCCTCAATATGGTGTATTGCTAGCCATCGAGATTGGCTTACCCGCGATCCGTGCCGCCTGCCCACGTTTTAATGCTTGGGTAAGTACCCTAGAAGGTTTATAGGCGTCTCCATGCCCTCGGCCAACAATTTAGTCTAATCTTCATTCGCTAACCAATTTACCAAAATCGAGAAATTGGCTAACGACCTCGATCATTATCCTTTCCCTGAGCTTTATCCCGCTCCCTTCGCTGCTCAAGCCTCTCTCGATACGTCGATCCCTTGGCATCAGGGGCGAGCCGGGGTTGTTTCTGGTCGCTCTGCTCTCGCTCTTGCTGCCTACGCTGCTCTAGCTTCTCGCGATAGGTCTGCGGGCGCTCCTGGGGCGCTTCGGGTGCCTGCTCGATGTGAATCTCGGAAACCAGCCCACGATTAGATCGGCCTAGTTCAGTTTCTATACCTCGACGCTCCAGGGCGGTAGCAGCTGGCCCAAGATGCGCGGTCGGATCGCGGTCGATGCCTTGGGCCTTGAGGCTGCGGTGGTCGATGCGCCCATCGAGGCCAGCCCGTTCAAGGCTGCGGTTGGCTACAATCGCCCACCGCTCCCGCCAGTGCATTACCTCCATCGCTCCCCGCGACAATCCGCCCAGCTCTGACTTGTTTGTTTTGTCGTCCAGCTCACGGCTTTTCTCAGTGAAGCCGTTGCGCTCCAGGCGGCGGGTGCTGCCTAGAATGTGGGCATGCAGGCCTTTTACGCCCTTTTCCGAACCGTTCCATGCCTTCAGGTTGTCCTGGTGAATAGCGAAGTCCACTGCAATGCCGTGGCGCTCTACGATCTCCTGTGCGTATTCGCGCACCAGGTCGGCGGCTTGCTCTTGGGAAAGTCCATAGGGGATGGCTACCTCCCACTCTCTGGCCACCGTAGAATTTTTACGCTTCTCCGCTTGTTCTACCGCATTCCAGAGTGAGGCTCGATCATGCGCCCATTCTGGCGCTTGGTCTGGAACGACAATCTCAGAATGGATTACTCCCTGCTTGCGGGTGAAATCGAAAATCTCGCCGGTACGCTCGTCAGCTATTCCTTCGCCTGAACGGTAGGCAATGGCTGCAGTCGCACTGCGACCGGCGCTGCGCGATATGGTTTTTACGCTGCAATGGAAAGTCGGCTGATTCAATTGAAACGAGTGACCAGTTCCGCCTGCGCCGGCACGATTGCCGCCAGAACGGATAACGTCCTGGCCGGCACCTCGGCGCGAGTGCAATGTGTCGAAATCAGATTCAGACATGGGCGATTCCTTGATAAGTTTCGCATGCGAAACCGGCTGGGTTTAGCGGCTAAAGTTTCGCATGCGAAACTGGCCGCGAGGTGTCGGGGCGTAGCCCAGACCCCACCAAAAATCGAATGCAAACGGCACCCATGTGGTGCCGTTTTCATTTGGTGGAGGCGGGGGATATGCGTGGTGCCGGAAGCCAAGACTTACCCGCCAGCCCGCTTGACAGGCCATCCCTGTTTCTTGAGATGTTCGAT
>DATKVL010000174.1:0-14517 GCA_035530115.1 Dehalococcoidia bacterium
GTTTGATTCAAGTCACTTAAGCAGGCCCTTATGCTTCTTATCAGATATTCCCCTTCTTCAATGTCTCAGTGGGCTCGAAAACTTTGACATCAAACTCTTTGGCAAGGTCTTCACATATTTTGGCTAATTTATCATACCCTATCCCCTTGGCAAGCTGAAAAGGACCAATCACCGAACCACCTCCATTAACCATGGCTTTGTCAATTTCGTCCGGACTCTTGACTACTCCTGCCTCGAGCAGTTTTGTCGCCTCGTTAACCTGAAGGGCAATCAAGACAGCAGGGTCGAAGTCTTCTTTTGCCTTGGATAAGTCTATCTCCGGCCTGCCTTTAGACCAGTCAAAAATGCCCTTTCCTGTCTTCTTCCCCAGCGTACCAGCGTCAATCTTAGCTTTGAGCCAGCTGGGCGGCGCGTAGTCGCGAGAGAGTTTGTCAGCAAAATAAAGAGCGCCGTGGTAGGCGACATCCAGCCCCACATAGTCCATCAGCTCATATGGCCCCATAGGCATACCTATCTTTCTCATCTTGGCATCAATTTCCATCGGGGTAGCCATGCCTTTTTCTACCATCAGGCTAAGTAAGATTTGAGTCGGTGCGTTGATCCGATTATAAACAAATCCGATAGAGTCTTTCTCAACCCTGACCGGCACCTTGTTCATCTTCAGCGCCAGATTATATGCCACCTGCATTGTCTCCTCGCTTGTCTTTCCTCCCTTTGTGACCTCGACGAGCTTCATCAGGACAGCCGGGTTAAAGAAATGCATGCCGACGACCTGCTCCGCCCTCTTCGTAGTTGAGGCAATCTCCGTGATGCTCATATTGGAGGTATTCGAAGCCAGTATGGCATGTTTGGGAGCGGCTGCATCCAGCGCCTGGAAAACCTGCTTCTTGAGGTCCATAATCTCGGGAACTGCCTCAATAACAAAATCAGCGTCCTTGACAGACTCGGCAATATCAACAAAGGTCTTGATATTAGCCAGCATCGCATTTTTGTTCTCTTCAGTGATTTTCTGCTTTTCCGTGAGCTTATTCAGGCTCTCCTTAATTCTGGAAAGCCCCTTGTCAACAAATCTCTGCTCGATGTCTCGCAGTGCCACCTTGTAGCCCGCAAGCAGCGCCACCTCGGCAATGCCATGTCCCATGTCACCAGCCCCCATAACTGCTATCTTCTTGATGTCTTCAACTTTCATATCAGAAAACCTCCTTTTACTTTTTTACTTTCGCCTCAGAAAGCTATTCTCCGGTGAAGACCGCCTCTCGTTTCTGGATAAACGCCATCGCGCCTTCCATGGCGTCCTTCGTTCTGCTTACTCGCTGTGAGCCTTCCAGTTCTATTTTCACGCCCTGGTCAGTGGTAGTCTCAAGTCCACGAGCCACTGCGTCGAGGATTATCTGCACAGCAATAGGGGCCTTTTTTGCCAGCGCCTTGCCAAGTTCTTTAGCATCATTCATCAACTGCCCCGGCTGAGACACCCTGGTTATGAGCCCGATGCTCAAAGCCTCGGGGGCGTTGATTCTGGTGCCGAGCAGAAGCATTTCAATCGCTTTGGTCTTACCCACCAGCCTGGGCAACCGCTGGGTGCCACCCCAGCCAGGTATAATACCTCGGTCAATCTCGGGCTGTCCCATCACCACCTGCTCGGAGTTGAGCATTATCCTAAAGTGGCAGGACATTGCCATCTCGCAACCACCACCGAGGGCGAAGCCATTTATGGCAGCGATTACGGGCTTGGGATACTTTTCGATGCGGCTGAACACCTCTTGGCCCCGGGACATAGACTTCTCCCCTTCCGGCGTCCCAGCCGTTTTTAAATCAAAGCCGGCTGAAAATCCTCTTTCTCCGGCTCCGGTGATGATTATGGCTCTCACCGCTTTATCTTGTGCCCACTCGGTCAAAACCGCATCCAGTTCATTAAGCACAGCCAGATTTATCGGATTTGCCGGCGGCCGGTTCAAGGTGATTATACCGATATTCTCTTCTCGTTCTACAATTAAATTCACATAAGCCATGAGATCCTCCTTGTTTTGAGATTTTCCAACGGCGCCATGATTTCTTTAATATCGCTATGCCACCTCCTTTCAATCGAGCAGCTCGCAAAGCGCCGGGCCAGTAGAAACAGTGAAATGTTAACACCCACAACAGTGACTTGTCAACGGTTAAAAGCTAACAGTTTAGCTTTTCCCAAATCCCAGCCTACAACTTATCCCCCTACACGGTCAAGCCACCAAGAAGCGGGTTGTGTCAATTAGTTTGGAGGAAAAGTTTTATTGATAAAAGGCGTGAAATGAGAATAGAATACTCATAAAAGTAAGCATGGTTGAAAGTAATCAGCTATGGACAACAGATGAGCGGTACGATAGTCCTGGGCATTGGCAATCGGCTGGGTGGCGATGACGCCGCCGGCACCTGTGTGGTGGACATACTCAACCAGAGGCGGCACAGAGCCAAGACCCTCCTCCCCGCTGAGATTATGGCCATAGACGCCGGCACTGCTCCGGAAAGTTATACCTCGGTTATCCGCCAGCACCGGCCTGACTTACTAATACTGGTAGATGCCGCCGATATGGGTTTACCTCCCGGTGCTCTGCGCACAATCATGCCAGAGAAAATCAGCGTTTTGTCCTTTTCCACACACCACATGCCCCTCTCCCTGTTTATATCTTATGTAAAGGAATTCTGCGGAAAGGTCCTACTTGTCGGAGTGCAGCCTGAGCGGACAGAGACGGGCAGGCGCATTTCAAAAGCGGTGCGCAAAAGCGTGAAGAAACTGGCTGAGGCTATTCTGGAAGGACGGATAGCTGAAATTCCGCTGCTGGGGTAAAGGAGCTAGCTCTGTTCGGCTGGCTTCTCTGCGGCTCCGGCGTCTGGTTTCTTTCTCTTCACTGAGCCCGGCAGCTCGCCGCTGTCAACGATTACCAGCTCGTCGGCGTACTTATCATAGCTGGCGAGCAGAAACTCTTCCGTCATGGCCAGCGTATTGACGGGGCAAACATCAACACACTGGGCGCAGAAACAACAGCGTGAGATAAACACCTTGATCTTTTTTTCCTCAGGCAACCACTCGATAGCATGGGTGGGGCATATCTTATAGCACTGCTGACAACCGGAGCAGTTCTCCCGGTCGTAGGCAATTTTGCCGCGGAACCCGGGCGGTACGGTAATCGGTGGATGCAGCTTTACTTCCTGCTTGGCCACCCTATCCAGAAAAGACAGCGTGGACTTCGGGGCATACTTGGCCGGAAAGATATTTGTCGCCGGCTTCTGGAAGAGTTGCTTGAGTATGGTTTTGGCTACTTCCCACATATCACGCCTCAAATCACGACGTCAACCCAGACCAGTAACATGCCGACCAGCGCTATCGCGGTCATCACTATCACGTACACTGTGCTGGCCTGGCTGATTTTAAATCTGGCCATGCCTGCCCGTATCAAGCTGATGCTAAAGAACATGACCACCAGAACTTTGACCAGGAAAAAGAGCCCGTCAACGATGCCCGCTGCAAGCGCGGCTTTGATGCCCAGCACCGGAGAAAGATTGTAGGGTATGAACAGCGCCACCACCAGCGAGACCATGGCGAAGGTCTTGATGACATCGGACAGGTAGAACAGGGACAGATTTCTTCCCGAGTACTCCACCAGCAGCCCGCCGGCTATCTCGGTCTCTGCTTCGGCAACGTCGAATGGCACCTTGGCTGCTTCCCCCACGGTGACCACCACCAAAGTGAACAGCATGAGCAGCGCCCCGACAATACCCACCGGTCCCAGCAGGTTCCAGATGGGATACTGAGCTATGGTAGACATCAAAAACGGGTTGGCGGCATCGGAGACCTGACTGATTCGCGAGGCGATGCCCAGTACCACCACCGCCAGGGGCGCTTCGTAGCTCATCATGATTATCATCTCCCGCTGCGCGCCTACTGTGGCATAGGGAGAACTGGAGGCAAACCCGCCCACCACAAAAGCCAGCGAGGGGATTATGAGCAGGTAAAGCACCAGAATCACATCCCCGTATCTCCCGAGCAGCGCCGACTGTCCGAACAAAGGGATGAAGAGCAACAGAGAGCCGGTGGAGATGAGCGCCAGGAATGGGGCGGCGTTGAAGAGCCATGATATAGCCCCATCGGGGATGATGTTCTCTTTCATCAGCAGCTTCTGTACATCTCGGAAGGGCTGCACTATGGGTGGGCCCACTCTCCCCTGCATATGCGCCACCAGCTTGCGGTCAATGCCTCGGTAGAGCATGCCGAAAGCGCCGCCGATGAACACCAATATGGCGGAGCCAAAAATGATAATCACGCCGTTTATCCAGATATTTTCTCCCAGTAAGTTCATCGCTGCAGCTCTTTCGTCTTTTCTACAGAAAGCCGGTGGAGTTCCTCATAGCCCACCACCGACTTTCTGCCGGTGGCTCTGTCTGTTACCACGATCCTATTGGTGCAGGACTGGCACGGGTCAATTGAGGCAAAGACAATGGGCACATCGGCAATCTGCATACCTTTGAGTATAGTGGGAACTGCCATCAGGTTAACATAGGTGGGCGCCCTCACCTTCCAGGTGGCCAGGGTGCTCTGCCCCGCCTCCAGGCGGACATAATGGATGTCCTCGCCCCTTGGTGCCTCGACCCGGCCGACGCCCTCGCCAGCAGCATCGGTGAGCAGGCGCAGGAGCCTGGGCATCTTGGGCTCGGATATAATCGGGCCTTCGGGCATCCTGGTAATACATTCCTCGATGATTTCCACCGACTGCTTGACCTCAAGCAGTCGGACTATTATACGGTCATAAACATCCCCGACCACCGTGCCGGTGACAATATCCGGAGTAATGGCCTTGACATTGAGGTCGGCATAGGCACTGTAGGGCTGGTCTTGCCTCACATCCTTAGGGACGCCGCTGGCCCTGCCGGTAGGCCCCACGGCAAGCAGCTTCAACGCATCCTCGGTGCTTAATATGCCGACGTTCCGTGTCCTCATCCGCACCGTCCTATCTTCCAAGAAAATCCGTCTCAGGTGCTCGAAAATGCTTTTGTAATAGTCCAGAGATTTTCTTATGCGCGGTAGCTGCTCAGCAGTTATATCCCTTCTCACCCCGCCGAACTGAAGCACCGCCTTGGTCACCCGGTTGCCGAAGATATATTCAATGAGGTCCATTATCTCTTCCCGCACTCGCCAGGTGAGATAGAAAACGGTGTCAAAGCCAATCTCGTGGGCCGCCACCCCAGCCCACAGTATATGAGAGTGGATTCTCTCCATCTCAGCGGCGATAACCCGGATATATTCTGCCCTGTCGGGCGGCGTGAGATTAGCCGCCTGTTCCACCGCCATGGCCAGGCAGAACGGGTGACAGGTATTGCAGATGCCGCATATCCTCTCGGCGAGGTATAGCGTCTGGACAGGATTGTTGCGGTTCATCCCCAGCCATTCGATGCTGCGATGGACCTGTCCCACCAGTACATCGGTATTGACTACCTTCTCCCCTTCAATCTCCAGCATTAACTGTATCGGCTCCTTGAGGGCGGGGTGAATAGGGCCGATCGGTATGGTGTAGGTCGTTTTTTTCGTCTCACCAACTGCCATTCTCTCTATCCTTTCTTACCCTCTCCCTTTGGTTTTCTCCCCGGCAATACCCTCAGGAACTTCTCCGGGCCGGTCTCGTCCTTCCGCCAGGGATAGACGCCCTCCGGCACACTTTCAGCGATGAACAGCCTCCTCCCATCCGGTATGCCTACAACCTCTACCCCCATCATTTCCTGGGTCTCACGCTCGGTGAATATGGCCCCGGGGATAAGGTCGGTAACTGTTGGTATCCTCAGGTCACTCTTAGGCAGCTTCACCCGCAGCCCCAGGCTCAACTCCTCCAGGTGATAGCCGTAGTAAATGGTGAAGTGATAGATGAGCTCTACATCAGCGCCCAGGTCACTCGAGGAGATAATGGCCAGGTGGGGGTATTTCTGGAGGTGGCAGATATGCTCAACAGCGTCGCGGAAGGCGCTCTTTTTCACCTCGACCCAGAGGCTGCGGAACTTATTCTTCTTGACAGCAACCTCACGCTCGTAGACCGAGCCGCTAACAAAGCCATCGCCCAGCTTTTTGCTGAAACTATCGATGATGGCCTGGGGGGTGAGTCTCTCCACTAAATCACCTCCTGTTTGGCCAGCTTTTCCAGCTTCGCCCAGGCCATGACCACACCGTGAATAATGGCCTCCGGCCGCGGCGGGCAGCCGGGGACATACACGTCCACCGGGATAATCTGGTCAACGGGTCCCACCAAGCTGTAGGCTTCATGGAAAACGTCTCCCTCTGCGCCGCAGTTCCCCACCACTATGACCACCTTTGGGTCAGGGGTCTGGGCGTAGATACGTCTTACGCTATCTTCCATGCTGCGTGCCACTGGCCCCGTGACCAGCAACACATCGGCATGGCGGGGCGAACCCACCAGCCTGATACCAAAGCGCTCGACATCGTAGCGGGGAGTGAGCACGGCCAGAATCTCAATATCGCAGCCATTGCAGGAGCCAGTATTCAGATGGTACACCCACAATGCCCGGTTGAACGCTTTCAGATTCATCGCTCTATTCCCAATCCATCCTTCCTTTACTATCAGCTTGCCAGCACCAGTATCAGAATAGTTATCGCCAATATGGCGACAAGCCACAGAAGATAGTCATTCACTATTCCGGTGTGGGGCTTCATCATGGCGCGGTAAAGCCCTTTGAGTGACTCAAAAAAGCCCCAGTATATGTTATCCGCCTTCACATGCCGCTGTTCCTCGGAAGGAACCTTGGTACCGGAAAGGAAGACATCGGTCTGGGCCGTCCCTTTCTTATAGCTTTTCTGACCGCGGCTGCGCCAGATAAGAGCCATAACCCCGATAACGACCAGGGCGATAATCCAGACTATGGGAGCCCAGACAGCATATCCGTAACTTAAAATCGACAAATTACCCTCTCCATATTTTTAATATATCCTGTTCTCATGGCACCGCACCCATCACAGCATTGATATACGGTGTCTGGTTAATCAGCGCCTCCGTCGCCGGGGCGACGATGGTATCCACTATCAGCCCTGGGAAAATGCCGAAGAATATAACGCATGCTGCCAAGATACCCATCCCGATAATCATGGATTTAGGTACTTCTCTGACTTCTTTATAGGCCGGCATTTCCGGCCCGGTGAAAGCGGAATAAAATACTTTGGCAAAGGAGGCCAGCGTTACCAGCGAAACGAACATAGCAATGACAGAAAGGACGGGATTGAACTTCAACACCGATTCGTAAATGAGCAATTTGGAGGCAAATCCATTCAAAGGTGGAATCCCAGAAATGGCCAGTGCTCCAATAATATAGAAGGCCGCCGTCCACTTCATATTGCGAGCCAGGCCACCCATCTTGTTTGTGTCCCTCGTTCCGATGCGGAAGAATATCGCTTCCGCGGTCATAAAGAGCAGTGCCTTATAAAAGACATGGTTGATGATGTGAAAGATGCCCCCGTTTATGGCGTCGCGGCCATAATTGGCCAGTGCCACCGGGTCAGCAAGCACGGCCAGTCCCACTCCCACGCCAAGCAGCATGTAACCTCCCTGCGAGATAGCGTGGTAAGCCATCATGCGCTTGATATCGGTCTGGTGGACAGCCATCATGACGCCGACGAACATGCTGAGCACACCCACAATGATAACCACCCAGCCAATAGCTGTGGTATTAATGAGCCCGCCATACATGGTGAAAGTCACCCTGTAAAGGGCATACATACATGTGTAGCTTGCAGCAAGGATCATAGGTGTAGTGCCCGCCGGTGCTACCGTATATGTGTCCGGTGCCCACATGTGGAGCGGCACACCTGCTAACTTCATCGTGAAGGCGCCGGCCAGCAGCCCCAGTGCCATCATATCCAGCGTGGTGTACTGCATATAGTGGGCCAGGGCTGCGATGCTGAGGACGTTGTACTGGGCATAGAGTATGCCGATGGCAAAGAGCACCAGAAGGGCGCTTACCGCCGAAATGACGATGTACTTGAAACCGCCCTCTACGGCATCAGCCATATTAGTGCGGTATGCAGCAAGTCCGGCGCCGGCAATGGACGCTATCTCCAGAAACACAAACATGTTGAACATGTCTCCGGTGAACGCAAGGCCCATCATCCCCGCATAGAGGAGCATCATGAGGGAATAGAACCGGGCTTGTCCGGTCTGTCCCTTCAGGAAGTGCAGCGAATATATCAATGCAGCCAAGGTGACTGTGGTGATGATCAGCCCCATGAAGATGGACATGCCATCCACCTCGAACATAATCCGCACCGGCACCGTGTAACCCCCCGGGAGGGCCAGCTCAGGCAGTGTGGCGCCAAAGGTGTAGACATGGATGCCAACGGTATGGATATCCACGGCCAGGATGGCTACGAGGAAAGCAATCAGACTGAAAATGACCAAGCTAAATGTGTTCCTGACCCTGGGTCCCGCCCGGCTGATGAGTGGGATGGCGAAGGCCGCCACCAGCGGCAGGGCCACAATCAAGGCCGGCGAGTGAGTGATCAAGAAATCCAAACCTTCTATCCTTTCAGTCTCCTGGATTTCTTAGCATCAATATCTCCGGTATGGCGGTAAATGTGTATCACCATGGTCAGCATCAAGGCCAACACTGCAACGTTGATGACGATACTGGTCAGGGTGAGTGCCTGGGGTACAGGCAGGACCATGGTTCCTTCGGGCACATCGGTATAGATAGGGGCGTTACCTCCTGCCCGGTAGCCCAGCGCCACGAGAAACAGATTGACCCCCGACGCCAGTATGGCAATGCCCATAATGAGCTTAATCAAATTCCTTTTGAATATGATTATATAAAAAGCTACTCCCGCCAGCAGCGCTGCCGCTAGAAAGGGAAAATTGAGAGGAATGTACTCCATCATTCTTCCATCTCCTCACCACTGGAAAATAGCGCCAGAGCCAGAACCACTGCTGAAAGGCCGGCTACCACCTTAAGGCCCACAGCTAAGTTCATCAGGGGAATGACCCCACCTGTCCAGATATCCCCCGGGTTAGGACCCGTGACAGGAATTCTGCCGAAGATTGGCGTGCCCACCAGAAAGTTATAGGCAAAGACTGTACCTATCCCGGCCAAAGCCAGGCCAATTAAGATTAATGCCCCGGTGCTTTCCATTATTGATAAAACACGCTCACGCAGAGATTTTTTAAGTTCCTTAGAACTGAAGGCCACCATCAACATGACCACACCGGAAACGATGACGGCACCACCCTGAAAACCTCCACCCGGGGTAAGATGTCCATGGACAATAATATACAGGCCAAAGATGAGGATAAACAGGATAAGCTGGTTGGCCACCGTGCGCACAATCTTTGACAGCATTAGGAACTCTCCTCCCTGCGTTTCAGTGTTCGTAACAGAAGCAACACCCCCATCACCGCCGTGAACAGTATCGTGGCCTCCCCCAGCGTATCAAGCAAGCGGTAGTCAAAGACTACCGACGTTACCACGTTGTTGCTCGCGGTTTCTTTCTGGGCGTTCTCAATTATATAATCATCCATATCGGATGGAGGATAGCCGAAGGGGTGGATGAGCAGCACCCCCCACACCAGAAAGGCTACTACAACAAGCAGCAAAATCAAGCCTACAACCTTTCTCATTATTCACTCCATACGCTTGGTCGCTCTGATGGCGATGATAAAGATAGCTGCGGTCACAGCTGCCCCGATTCCTGCTTCAGCAATGGCCACGTCAGGAGCCTTCAGAAGGTAAAACTGAAAGGCTAACAGCAGGCTCAGCACAGCCAGCGCCACAACCGAATACAGGAGATCTCGACATACGGCGACAAATATAGCACAGGCAACCAGTGCCAGCGGTATAATGATAAATAGAGGTCCAGCTTCAATCATTCTCTTTTTCCTCTAGGTCATCCACCACCGCCCTGATGGGCTTTTCTCCGCTGCGGTGTGCCGCCCGGGCCATGGCATGAGCGCCGGTGGCATTGGTGATTAGCAGCGCTACCAGCGCCAGCACGGAGTGTATGCACATTACAGACTGAGAAGTCCCTTCCGATGCCCAGATACCCGCGGCCTGCACAATTACCGCCGTGATGAGGAAGATGGAGCCAAAGGTGGTGCATTTGGTAGCAGCATGCAGCCTAGTGTACACATCAGGAAAGCGGTGAAGACCGAAGGCCCCAACAAAATTGAAGAAAAGGCCAATCCCTATAAGTATATAGGTTACTATGTTCACCGTAGCCACTAAAACTTGTCCCCTTGAATGTATTTAGCCACATACAGTGTCATTGTGAACGAGAGCAAAGCATACACGATGGCCACATCAATGAAAATCGCATGATTGAACATCATTGCCCCAATGACCAGACTGGTCACCACCAGAGTGTTGGTGGTGTCAAAAGCCACCAGCCTCGTCGGCGCCCCCGGCCCAATAAAGATGCGTGCCACAGTGATGATGATACACACCATCATGGCTATGATTACCGGAAGCCAGTTCATTCCGCGATTCTCCTCGCCCAGTCAGGAAAACTGTTGCATATCGGATGGTAGTCTCTCGGCATATCCTTGAGCACCTCAGGGTCAATATTTATCCAGTGCACATACAGTTCGTTGGTTTTCTGGTCAACGTCCACGCTCAGTGTTCCAGGCGTCAGGGTGATGGAATTGGCCAGGATGGTAAGTGACAGGTCGTTCTTCAGGTTGGGATTTATCTTCACGATGGCCGGATTAATCCGCCCGGTGATGACGCGGTAGGCCACGTCAACGTTGGCCTTAGCCATGGCAAAGAAAAAAGGGAACAGGTAAACGAGGAAGATAAACCACCGCACCGGGTTCAACATGCGCAGGTCTTTGCCGATGAACCGGTTTCTGAGCAGGGCACCGACCACCACAGCGAACACTGCCCCGATGATGAGCTCGGCACTACTCCATAAAAAAACGGTGCCGCTACCGAGGGTGAGAAGGAGATAACCCACGTAAGCGACCGCCGCCGTAATTAGAAACCTCATGCTTTACCGCGTAAACAGCTTCTCTGCTGAGAGGGATTCTATTTCAGAGCTGGCTACCTTGCTGTAATAGCTTAGTTTCCTCAAAAGCTTTACATGAATTATATATTATCCGCCGGAAACCATCAAGCTCCCCTATTTTCCACCTTTGCACGGAGGCAGAATATCAGCTATTTGCCCTGGTATCTCTTAGCGTTCTCAAGCTGACGAGGTTTACCAGGTATGTGAAACTGCTATCGCTTTACGGCATTGGTTTCCACTTGTTCTAATACCCAGGAGCACCACCTTTCTATCCCCTCGCTGGTCTTGCAGGAAAGTTGAAAAATCTCGGCTTTAGGATTTAGTCCTTCGACGGAATGGCGAAAGGCGGCAATATCGAAATCAACATAGGGGAGAAGGTCCATCTTATTTATTATCACAGCATCGGCATCGATAAAGATCAGGGGATATTTAATGGGTTTATCATCCCCTTCAGGCAGGCTGGAAATCACCACTCTTTTGTGTTCTCCCAGGGTAAATTCGGAGGGGCAAATGAGATTACCCACATTTTCGATTAAGATTAGGTCTATGTTATCCAGGGGCATGTCCTTTATAGCTGACTCAATCATGACAGCCATTAAAGAGCAACTTTCCGGCATATTTCCGGTATTTATTTGCACTACTGCTTTTGCCTTGCCCTGCACTTTCTCAGCATCTACTGTGGAAGCAACATCGCCTTCGATAACAGCTATGTTCAGCCTGTCTTTTAGCCTCGTCAGAGTTTGCAGAATAAGACTCGTCTTACCAGCACCTGGGGCTGACATAATGTTAATAGCGGAAACCTTGTGCTTGTCCAGCAGCTGCTGATTTCGGCTAGCTATGGTCTCATTAGCCTCCAGAATATTCTGGATAACTTCTATTTTTTTCATTCTACCTCCATGCTTTCGATATAGAGCTCTCGTCCCTTGAATATTTCTACGCTCTGGCCCCGGCATTTAGGGCAAGCCCATAGGGTATCCGGGGGGTGGAAAATCGTGGAACAACTCCGACAACGCAATTGAGCTGGCACTAATTCAAAATGGAGTACTGCTCCTTGAGCGATGGTATCTTTGCTAAGAGAATCGAAATAAAACTGAATACAATCGGGGACAAATCCTGACATCTCGCCAACTACCAAGTTAATTTGGATGACCTTGCTAGCTTGCGCCTCACCAGCTTTGGCTAAAGCAATATTAACTATGTTTTCACTTACTCCAAATTCATGCATTTGGTGAAGCAAATCAAGCTGCTATATTGTAAACTAGTCCCTGCTTTAATTTCAATCCAGCGAAAGGTTTCAGTTTGGATACCGCGATACGATAAAACCTGTTATTTCCCCCACTCTATATATTTTTAGATTTCGATTCTCCAATCGTGGGAATATATTTTAAACCATTTTGAACTGGCAAAACCTATAAGTGTTATCCCGTATTTATTGGCTTCTTCTATAGCTAAGTCCGTGGTGGCAGAGATGCTTATGACTATTGGTATTTCGCAAAAAATCGCCTTTCTGATTATAGAAGCTGTTTGCCGGCACGAGGTAATCAGGGAACTGTTTGCCAAATTGATTCCATCTCTAATTGCCAGGCCGATGGCTTTATCTATGGCGCAATGTCTACTTGTGTCCTCGACAAAAATTTCCTTATCCTCACAGATCCCGATAACATGTGCGCAGCCGGTCTTTTGGTACAAGAAACTGTTTTCGTTTAGCGCTTTTATCAAATCAAAAATTTCGCTTTTGGTTAACTGTTTCTTGGAATCACAGTTTCTAGGGGTCTTAACTAATTCCTCGGGAACGTTCACCTCAAACTCATTGCTGCCGAGCTTCTTGATCTGGGACAAAGAAGGGTCTATGCCTCTTGATTTCAAATAGCCAGCTATCATGTCTTCCAGGTCAACGGGAATGCAGTAGAATTTTTGAATTTCTCCATTGAGCTTAACGATAATCTCTTCTTCATGAACAAGCTCATCTGTCTTCTTCCACTTACCATCTCTGGAAATCCCTAAAATTTCTATTTCGGTACTTCTCTTCTCCATGATTTGTGGAAATCCTTTATCTCATCTATTATGCTTCTGCAGGCATCGAAGGCAGGCCCTCTGTGGGAGGCGGAAACTACTACTAATAGAATATTTTCTGATATTCCTAAGAAACCCACTCGATGTATTATCGCTACATCCTCGACATCAAATCTATTGATTGCTCTTTTTTCTATCTCCTCTAACTTCTGGACAGCGTGGTTATCGTTCTCAAATTCCAGTCCATTACCCGAAGGGAATTCACGTACAGTGCCTAGATAAATTGATATCGCCCCTATTTTGGGGTTCTTCATCTCCTTAGTTATCTCATCGACGGAGAAATTTTCTCTTCTTATCTCAATCATCTCGGCTCACCAATGTGATTACATGTTTGGGATTTATTTTCACAGGACGGTCATTTAGTGTTCTCTTAATTTAGGCTCTTTGCAGTTTCTCGCTGAGGGAGCTATATTTGGCAGGTGTCACAACTTGTGGCAGAGCAGGAGCTACAAGAGGAACTTCCCCCAATCGGAGTAGATGGCCCTTCACTGCTTTTAGAAAAAGAGGCGAAAGAGGAGAATATCCGTTCAGCGCCATTGTGGCAGCGAGGGCAAGAGGCACTTTCATTTAATTGGGTTTGGTGGCGAATCAATTCAAACTTGAAGTTACAATCAGGGCAAAAATATTCATAGATGGGCATTTTTAATCCTTCCCTTTCTCAAAAGCTCTTAAGAATACGTCAGGGACTTGAGGAACCTGGGTATCCGTCCATCTTTTGAGGCAAATCGAGGAGCAAAAATTATAATGCTCAACTGTTCCTGGACCTTTCCATCGTGAAACCATGAGCCAACCATTGAGCACCTGGCAAGGTCGCTCCTCTCCTGTATGTTCTACCGTTTTACCACAAGAGTGGCAGATAAAGTATCCCTGGGGCATTTAAATCTCCAGCCTGATTCACTTCTGTCTTCTTTTTGAAATGCTGCCGCAGGTTAGACGGCTACTACCTCCTTAACTTCAGGCACCTGTTCCTTGAGCACCCGTTCAATCCCATCCTTCAAGGTCATACTTGCCATGGGGCAGCCACCGCAGGCACCGGTCAACCTTAATGTCACCACTCCATCCTTGACATCTATTAGTTGGACATCTCCTCCATCCGCTAACAATGCCGGTCTCACTTGTTCCAGGGCTGCTTGTACCTTTTCTCGCATTTCTACCTCCTTACTTTGTTAAATATAGAGCTAAATCCGCTAATTGTCAACTTAAGCTGAACTTGAGGCACCGGTCTGCTCTCGGGCAGCATTATCACCGAGCTAGTTTGTTCTCAGGGCAGTTGGTATGAGGACAAAGATAATCTATAATACAGTTTTAGGAGTTTGCCGCATGATCTCTGTGGAAGAAGCCCTGGAGAAGATTTTGAGCTATGTCAAGGTTCTTGAGCCTGAACGGAAGCCTATTCTGGACTGCCTGGGACAGGTTCTGGCTGAGGA